>DAIDLB010000232.1 GCA_027449725.1 Chlamydiota bacterium | reverse complement strand
CATAGAAGTCTTCAAAAGCCTCTGTCGAGGGCTCTTCGTGGACGCGGAAGATCTGCCCTTTTCCTTGTTTGGAGAGGTGGATCGAGACGATTTCGTTGGCTTTGAGCATGAACTCTTCGATCATCTGGTGGGTGATGTCGTAGTCGACCTGGACGATTTTGAGGGGGACCCCCTTTTCGTCGACGACGACTTTACCCTCCGACATTGAAAAGTCGATGCTGCCGCGCGCGCGCCGCTTTTGCTTGAAGAGCTTGCAGAGGGCGACCATCCGCTCCAATAGGGGGAGGTAGGGGCTTTTCTTCTTTTTTTCCAGTACTTCGAACGCTTCTTCATAGGTGAAGCGCTTTCGGCTCTTGATGCAGGCGCGGACGATCTTTGTCTCGACGAGACTTCCTTCGCCGTCGAATTCGGAGAGGACGGAGATGGTGAGCCGCTTGACGTTTGCCTTCAGGCTGCAGAGCTCCGACGAGAGTTCATGGGGGAGCATGGGAAGGCAAAAACCGGGGAAGTAGGTGGAGTTGCAGCGGGTGAATGCCTCGCGGTCGAGGTGCGACCCTTTTTTTACATACCAGGCGGCGTCGGCGATGTGTACGCCGAGGAAAAAGTGCCCTTTTTCGTCTTGAGTGAGCGAAATGGCGTCGTCAAAGTCTTTGGCGGTATCGGGGTCGATTGTGACGGTCTCAAGGCCTGTCAGGTCGAGCCTTCCTGTGCCCAAGACCCGCTTGCCATAGGCTTTCGCTTCTTCGATAGCTTCTTTAGAAAAGCCGTCGGGAAGTTCGAATTCTTCGATGGCGGCCGTCACATCGCAAGAGGGGGCGGAGATATGGCCAAGGCGCCGGGCAAACTCGGCGGAGATGGTGTCCTCATTGGTATTCCAGTCAGTGACTTTGCAGATGATCCGGTCGCCTACTTCGAGCTTTTCTTTCTTGGGCGGTTTTACAGTGACGGTTTTTTGGGCGCCTAAAAGCGGCGCATACGCCACATAGAACCCCTTTCCCTTTTCGACGATTGTGCAGCCGAGATGGGAGCGGCTCCGTTTCAAGATGGCGATGACGCGTCCCTCGGGGCCTTTCGGGCTGGTCCCGGTGACTTCGATCTCGACCGTATCGCCGTTGATGGCGTTTGCCATGTACTGCTTGGGGATGAAGACGTCTTTGCCCTTCTCGTTGCCTGTGACGGAGACGAAGCCGAAGCCTTTGACCGGATGGACGCTGATCGTCCCCACAACCAAAAGATTTTCTTCTTCGTGCAGCTGATAGCGGCCGCGGTTTAGGACGAGTTCCTTCTCTTTGACAAGCAGCTCGAGGGCTGCAAAGAAGGTTGGATGGACGCTTTCGGGGATGGCTAACTGGACAATCAGCTCTTCAGCGGTGAGCGGGCTATAGCGTTTGCCGCCAATATATTGTAGGATCGTGCGTGCTAAGTTTCTTTTAAGACGCTCGTCTTTTTTCGAGGATTTCGGTTTTCTTTTCGTCATTTTATACCCTCATCATAGAGGGTAGAGGCTATAGGCACAAGGGGAAAAGAAATTCCTTGCACTTGTTTTGTGCAATTCAATTCGTTAAACTCGTCTGTTTTATTTTTAAGGTGTTATGACATTCATTCAAGGATTAGTCGCCGGCGGAGCGGCCGTCTATCTTCAAAACCGCTTAGCTGAGGAAGCTGCTGAGAAAAACCCCGACACTTGGACCACGAGGGCGCTCCAGATGAACCACATCCTGCTGCTCACAGCGGAAACGCTCACTTTGGCCGGTCGCACTTTGGGTCCATTTAAGAACCTGGTGCAGTTTATGTATATCATCACTCCCTTGTCTTTGACAGCTTGGTTCTGCAAGATCTCGCTGTCTCCGGAGGAGGCGGAGTTGGCAAACACAGTCTATCGGGTCGCGATGGCTTCTCTTTCTTTGGGCGCCCTGGCGTTGGGGGATCCTCTTTTTGCCGCCGGCTCTCTTTCGATGCTGGCGATGGATCTGGCTGTCTCGGGCCCCGTTCGTCAAGCTTTTCTGCACCTGTCCAAGATCCCCGCCCTTTGCGCTTTTGTCGGCTATGGATCGCAGGTCTTCAGCGCAGCTCTAAGCTCTCCTCCCAACTCTGCTTGCATCGCAGCCGTCGGAAGCACGGTGCTCATGGGGCTAAAACTCTGCTTCATTGATCCGTTGATCTTCCTGGCTCAGCTGATGCCGGAATCGGGGGGAAGATCCTCTTTGCCCCATCAATACCCGGTCTATGTAGGGCATCACCATGTTGATCACTATAGCCCAAGCGCCCCTTCCCATTCTTTCGGAGGAGGGAATTTGTTTTGCAGAAACACCGGTGTTTGGGCCTGATTAGGATAGAAACTCGCTCTCTGCGTCGTCGAGCAGCCGATGCAGTTGACCGAGAAGATAAAAAGGGAGTGAAAGAAGCGTATACTTTACCGAGGAGCCTTCGGAGGTTTTTACCTGTACCGGACCGATCGTTGGATAATCGGAATTAATCCTGATGGCGAGGCTTTTCTTTTTAGAGTTCATGAATTGATGAAGCGATTTGAGGCCGCCTGTGCTGCCGGCTTTAACCTCTACGGGAACAATCTGGTTTCTGTGCTGAATAATGTAATCGATTTCGGCGTTGGATCCTTTTTCAGCGCGCACCCAATAGTTGAGCGAGGGCGGGGCAAAGGGAGGAAAAAGAGTTCTTAGTTGCTGGCCAACCAGCTGTTCGGCAATGCCTCCGCTATTGATGAGAGAAATATCCGATATTGAACGGAGTTGGTGCAGGGAAAAGCCTAATCCAACGTTGGCCAGCCCTGTGTCCAATAAAATCACTTTAAAATAATTTTCTTTCATTTCGGCGTCGAGAGGCAGCCCATTTGCCGCAGTTGCAAAAATTTGATGCCCTACACGCGCTTTAGCCAATAACTCGAGAGCTTGTTTCAATGCGAAGGCACTGACGTTTGGATTAACCTGGGAATAAACAAATTTTTGCCCCAACTGGCGTGGGATAGATATCAATACTTCTTCGAGCCGTTCCGTATTCAAACGACCCCGATATTTATTGAAATCCTCCCGGTATGTAGTTAATAAGTCGAAATGAATTTGATTAACAGCTTCAAGCTTTTTCTGGGCTGCCCAAGAAGAGACGGCAGCTGGCATCCCGCCGATGATCAAATATTCCTTTATTGCTGCCATGAGTTGTTCGTGGATCTCGGAAGGAATTTCTTTGTTTAGACGAACCGTTTGTAGATACGTTCTTAGGGTGGGGTATCCAATGGCTTCCAAAAATTCCTCAAATGAAAGAGGCTCGAGATACATATAGCCGATTCTTCCTACGGGCATACTGAATTCATGGTCGGCTAATGCAAAATCCAGGAGAGAGCCCGCAGCAACAACTGCGAGGTCCGGCATATCCTCAGCAAACCAACGAAGTTTTGCAAGAAGTTTGGGGGCGGCCTGTATTTCATCCAAAAAAAGGATCGAGTTAGACGGTTCAATGGGCTTGCCCAAAGAGGCTGCAATATTCGCAATGATTTCTTTAGGCTCATTTGAGGAAAACAGGGATTCAAGACCTGGCCGTTTCTCAAAATTGAGTTCGATCAGAGACTTTTGCGTCGATTCAGCCAAGTCTCTGATTAGCCAGGTTTTTCCTACCTGCCTGGCTCCGCGAATGACCAACGGCTTTCGATTGGCGGAGTGAATCCATTCGCTAAGAAAAAGGGTTCGATCCCGCTTCATGAGCCTCTCTTTTTAGCTTAAGCTTAGCCTATATTTTTATTTAAGTCCACAAAACAGGGGGGTGTTTTCGTGGCCTGTTCGATAAAACACAGGGGTGTTTTGTTTGGATAATTCGGTATCGTGTTTACTATGAGTCTCTTAGTTGGTTTAGTATAAAAATTCCTTGTCTTCGGCGCGGCAAAAGCGCTTGCCGCGATCGAGCCGGTTCAGCGAGCGCATCTCCTCTTCGGACAGGACAAAGTCGAAAATGGCGAAATTCTCCAGCAAATGATCGCCCGTTGAGCCTTTCGGGATGACAGCCAACCCCCGCTGGATCAGCCATCGGAGCGCGACCTGGGCACCCGACTTCCCGTGCCTCTCTCCGATTTGGTTTAGGAGTGGTTCCTGGGCGAGGAGTTTTCCCTTTCCGAATGGGCGGTAGGCGATCACTTCGATCTTGTGAGTTTGAGAGTAGCGGACCAGCTCTTCTTGAGCCAGATAGGGGTGGACCTCCACCTGATTGGCAAACGGAGTGAATCCCGCTTTTTGCAAATCTTGCAGGTGGTGGATGGTGTAATTGCTCACTCCTGCCTTGC
>DAIDLB010000231.1 GCA_027449725.1 Chlamydiota bacterium | reverse complement strand
GTTACGAACTAAAAAATTCATTATTAAAGTTATGGGGTTTCCAAAGGGCGTGCCCTTTGGCGGGGTTTAAGGGGCGGAGACCCTTAGCGCTCGCGTGAGGATTGCAACGGCTTCGGCATACGGCTGTTCTTTGGCAGCGGCGGCGGCTTCGACTTGGGCGACGCTCGAGATGACGGTGGAGTGGTCGCGGTTAAAGAGGCGGCCGAGCTGTTGATAGGGGGTGTTGAGAAGGGTACGGCAGAAGTACATGGCGATCTGGCGGGGCTGGGCGAACTCGCGGGTTTGGGATTTGCCGGTGATGTCTTCGGGGCGGATGCCGAAGTGGTCGGCGATACGGCGGATGATTTTTTCGTGGGTGAGGGTTTCTGATTGTTCTTTGGCGAGGAGGTCGGCAAGGAGGGTTTCGGCG
The DNA here is from genome assembly GCA_027449725.1 of Chlamydiota bacterium. GTDB lineage: Bacteria > Chlamydiota > Chlamydiia > Chlamydiales > SM23-39 > JAKBAE01. The sequence goes on along the minus strand of DAIDLB010000231.1, from coordinate 8,537 downwards.
TGGGTGCGGTTTAGGATGCGGTCGGTGCGGAGCGCGAGGGCGTGAAGGGCGTCGATGGCGGCTTTCAGGGAGCGGGAGAAGCGTTGGAGGAGGAAGTCGATGACATCTGGAGGAAGGTCAAGATGGAGGCGGCTCGCTTTGGCGGCGAGGATGGCGGCGAGGTCGGGGGGCGCGGAGAGGGGGATGGCGATACCCCATTCGAAACGGCTGATGAGCCTGGGCTCGATGTCCTGAAGTTGGGCGGGAGAGCAGGCTGAACTGAGGATGATCTGGCGGCCGAGGGTGTGAAGGGTGTTGAAGGTGTGGAAAAATTCTTCCTGGGTGGCGTTTTTGCGGGCAAGCTCGTGGATGTCGTCGACGATCAGGACGTCGATCTCGCGGTAGGCTTTCCGGAACTCTTGCATCAGGCCGAGGCGGATGGCGTTGACTACATGGTCTGTGAAGGTCTGCATGTGAACGAGGAAGACCTTTTTGCCTTGAAGAGCGTGGGCGATGGCGGTGAGAAGATGGGTCTTTCCGGAGCCGGAGGGTCCAAAGAAGACGACGGGGTTGAAGGCGGGAGCATGGCCCTGGCTCAGCTCTTCGGCCATCCGAAGTCCCATCTCATTTGTCCTGAGATAGGTCTTGAGGGTGAACTCAGGATCAAGTGGGTCGGGGCGGATTTGGAGCGAGGGGGAGACGGGTTTGTCTTGAGATTTCGGGTTTAACGTCTCCCAGTGGATCTGAATCGGGCGTTGGTTGTTGTTGAGGAAAGGGATCCGGAGGGGCAGGACATGTTCATCGAACCATGCCTTTTGAAAAGGGGTGGCTCGCAGGGTGACGTTGGCTGCATCGAAACGGAGAATGGTGATGGGTCTGAGCCAGGTTGCGACGGCCTCAGACCCTAAATGGTGCGCAAGGGTTTCGAGAAGCTCTTCCCAAGCTTTCATTTCTTTTTCTTCGTCACCAATACGGGCCCTGTGGGCTCAGCTTTGATCTTTTTGGTGAGGTACCACTGCTGCAGGATGCCGAGGAGGGTCGAGGAAATGAAGTAAATGTTCAAGCCGGAGGGGAAGCCGTAGAACATCACCGTGAAGACGATCGACATCATGTTGCCCATCATCTTCTGCTGCTTTTGGCTTTCGGACAGGTCCTTTGCGTCTTTGGGGATCTTTGACGTCATCTTTTGTTGGATGAACATCGTCAGGCCGAGGAGGATTGGCAGGAGGTGGAAGTCTGTTCCGATGAGGAAGATCGGCGTGTTCCAGCTAAAGAGGACGTCGGGCGCGGCGAGGTTGTCGATCCAACCCGGGATGAAGGAGGCGCCGCGGAGCGGGAAGGTCGATTTGAGGAGATAGAACATCCCAATCAAAAATGGCATCTGCAAAAGGATCGGAAAGCAGCCGCTAAATGGGTTGATCCCCTGCTGGCGATAGAGGTTCATGATCTCCATCTGCCCTTTCTTCGGGTCTTTTTTGTGCTTCTCCTGAATTGCTTTGATCTTAGGTGCGATCTCCTGCATCTTGAGCGTCGAGCGGATCGACCAGTTGTTGAGCGGGTACATCATGAGGCGGAGCGCGATCGTCAGGAGTATGATCGAAAAGCCCCACGAATGGGTCACGGCATAGAACATCTGGAGGAGAAGCGAGAGGAACTTTGAAAACGGCTGGGAAATAAAGGAGAACCAGCCCTGGATGCTCTGCGCGTCTTGATAGTCGGGATGGTAGTTGTCGAGCGGATCGTCATAGAAATCGTCCAGCTCTTTCAAAAGCGATTCGTCGAAGGGGGCGGCGATGATCCGAAAGTGCATCGGCTGGCCGCTTGTCATCGGGAGATAGGTCGCATAGCCGGGGTATTTGTCGGAAAATCCCTCGATGAGGCTTAATTTGGTCGGAACCGCTTTGGCTGCAATTTTTTCCGCGCGGTAGCCGGTGCCGACATTTCCAAGAGGATCGAGGATGACGCCGAAAAAGCCATTCGAGTTGCTGATCCAGTTCGGGCTCACTGAGGTACTGGTCGAGACCGGTTTTTTGTCGGAGAGGTCGATCGTCTCTACTTCGCTCGTTTTCCCATTGGTGATCTGAGTGCGGATGAGGGGGCTGAAGCTGCCGCTGACGAGCTCTACTTCGGGGACGCCCGAGGAGAGCCAGACGCCTTGCGCGTTTCCATCGATCTGGATATCGAGCTCAAAGCAATAGGGGCCGTTTCTCTCTTCGGGAATCGCAAACGTCTTTACGATCTTCCTTCCTCCCTCCGAGCCTTCAAATTGGATCAAGTTCTTTTCGAAGCGAGTGACCCGGTAGGTGAGATTGGCCAAACCGGAGTCGTCCGCGACGAGGTTCATCGCATAGTATTGAGGGTCGATCCGAGCGGCGACGGAACCGTCTTTTGCGATCTGAGACCTTCGGAGGAATGGATAGTAGCCTCCCTCGCTCTGGTTCGCCCCTTCGGCGGGAAAAAGCGGAAAGAGGCCGTTTTGGGGAGTCATCTTCACAATTTCCCTGTCGAGATCGATCGGCTTGACGAGACTTTTTTGGTTTTCGGGGGAGCGGATCGGCAGGTTGATTTCCGCCAGGGCGCCGCCGAGCGTTGAGAAAACGAGCTGCTGATACTCGTTTTCGAGGACATAAAACTGCTCGCCCGCGCCGGAAGGGGCGTTGTAGGCGATCAGCGGAGTTTCAAGGCGTTTAGCAGACTCTGCTACCGCTTCGGCTTTTGGAGGTGTCGAGAGAGGGCGCTCTTGCTGGTTTTGGATGCTAAACCAGTATTGGACCCCGAAAAAAGAGAGGGTGGTGCAGATGATAAAGAGAACTGTCCGTTTGTCCATTGTGCTCTAACCTGAGTCTGTAAATTGCAGCGGATCATACCACATTTTGCATATATCTCTTTCTAAAATTATTTTTCCGCGACGAGATAGTAGCAAGAGGTTGCAATCTGCTTTCGATCCGCTTCGACGAACGCCTGTCCGTCTCTTGTCAGCCGCTCGAAGAGGACGGAAAAATGTTTGGGGAGTACCTTGCATTTCACGAGCAGTTCGATCATCTTCTGGAGGCGGGTATAGAATTTATCCGCCTTGTCGATCAGCGGAGCTTGGGTGCCGCCGACGCTTGGGTTTTCGCTTTTCAGCATCTTGAAGCCCGCGTTTTCGATGCATTTCGTGTATTTTTCAACGGAGGGGGTGCCGACGGCGCCGATAAGCGGCTTGATCCGGCGGATCAAATCGGCGTGGTGGGGGTCTTTGGGATTGTAGTTGGCTAGGCTCACCCAGTCGAGGCAGGCGAACTTTCCGCCCTTCTTGAGCACCCTATAGATGTCATCCATCAACTTTTGCAGGTCTTTGGCATAGGAGAAAACCTGGATGTGGTAGACCGCATCGAACGATCCATCGGAAAAGGGGAGGGGATGCTGATTTAGGTCTCCATGAATAAATTGGCACTGCTTGTTTAGTCCTTTAGCTGCGGCAAAGCGTTTCGCGCTTGCCAGCTGATCCAAATCGAGGTTCATTCCGGTGACCGCGGCCCCTGTGAGCTTTGCTATGTGGCTCGCCACGCGCCCTCTGCCGCAGCCGATATCGAGAGCTTTATTCCCCGGTTTTAATTCCAGGTCGCCCGCCATCAGCTCTTCAAAGAGAGCCTGGTTTTTAATGATGCTTTTTTTGAGATCCATTGCGGGGGGGATGTACATTTTTTCGACTTGACCCAGGGCGCAGAGATGGTTCAATACAGAATAATAGTCGACGAGTTTTTTCTGGATTTCGTTGTAATAATCCGAACCCATCGATTCGACGAGTTTCGACTCGTCTTCCCAGTCGTGGTCGTAGATTTCATAGGAGCGGAGGAAAGCGTCGACTTTTTCTGGAGGCAGGGTATAGATCGTTTTGAGAGAGCGGGCAACGGTTGCAATGCGGTAGCCAAAAAACTGCAGTTTTGGAACGAGAGTGGACATGAAAAACACCTTTAAGTCTGATCAGGTGCAGTTTTTACGAATGGAACAATTCTGTTCAACTAATTTTTACAGATCGGGAGAGCTATTTCCATGGCGGGTTTCCAGATTGGAAAGGAACTCCGCAAATGCTTCGGTGCCGCGCAGATTGTCCAGCCATTCGTCTTCGAACATCTCTTCGATCGTCGGCAGAACGAAGGCTTTTTCCGCTTTGCAGATGAACTCCATTGCTTCCTCGGTACGTCCAAGGATCGAATAGAGCGAAGCGAGGTTGTAAAGGGCGCTCAGGTTGCCAAGCTGCCCTGCGCGGATGAGCTTTTGCTCCGCATCGGCATAATGCTGGTTGATCGCGTCCTCTTCGAGCGAATGGTGCGCCAGATGGATGGAAGCCAAGCCGCATTCAAGCCAAGCAGTATCGTCTTCTTCATCTTGCCGGATGGCAAAGCCGAAGTAGTGCAAAGCTCTCTTGTAATACTCCGCTTCGAGAGAATGCTCTGCGAGTTTGACAAAACACATGGCAATCCGGAAATGGATCTTCGGCGTTTCCGGGTCGATCAGGAGCACATGGAGGTAGAGGTCGGCCGCTTTGGAGATGTAAGACTCGTCGCCATTGTATTCGCCCAGCCACTCGATGGCCGTCGTATACTGGAACAGCCACTCGGGATGGTTGAGGAGGGCCTCTTTTTGCGTCTGCAAGAGCGTTTCGTAGAGCTGGACTGCCTGGTCGAGATCTTTTGGGTCATCGCGCAGATCGCAGGCAAGGAGCCATGCGTTGGCTGCATCGAATAGCAGGGCAGGGCAGGAGGGCTTTAGGTCGAGAGCCCTTGTATAAAAGCGGGTAGCTCGTTCGATAAGGTCGAGGTGGCCCGTGAGATGGGCAAGGTGAGTGTGGGCCAGAGCCAGCGCCTGCCAGATCTCGGCATTGGTCCTATCGAGAGAGAGTCCGTACTGCAGCTTTTCAATCGCGTACTCGTAGTAATCCGGATCGCTGTAGTATTGTCCGAAGGCGAGCAGGCAAATGCCATACGCGTGCCAAAGATCCGGTTCATCGCCGAATTGGTCGTGGCCGCGGAGGATCATATTTTCAGCTTCGATCAGAAGGTCGAGCCTTCCCGTCAGCGAGCCGAGATGCGAAAGCGCTTCGACCCATTGGTAGAGGAGCGGAGCGTTGTCCTTGTCGATGTTGTGGCCTCGGATTGCTTTCTCGATCGAAAGACGGAGTTTTTTGGCGTCGCGATTGAGCCTTCCCGATTCTCCCAGGATTTGCGACCAGCCAAGCCAATGATCCGGTTCGGACGGGTCTTCCTGGCAAAGCCGTTCATAGCAATGGCAGGACCTTGCGCTGTATTTTTCGTCCATCGTATTGAGATAGAGCTGTGCATAGACATAGGCGAGAGAGGCCCATCCTTCCAGGTAGAGTGGGGCGAGATCGACCGCTTCCTGGACAAGGTCTGCCGCCTGCAGAAATAGCCTTGGGTCGTTGACCAGAAGACCCATTTGCAGGTAGGCATTGCCGGTGTCGTTCAGAAATTCGGGAGAGGGCCGCTCCTGGCACTCCATCGAATTGCGGAAGGCCTGGATGGCGAGCTGCACGTCGATCGCTTCGCCGGAGTGCTGCGCCAATTCAGTCCAGACAAGGCCAAAATTCCAATAAAGGACCGCTAGAGCTTCTTTTGGAAGCCTTTTTCCGGTTTCAATCGCTTTTTGAAGTTTTTCTTTGGCCTCGAGGTAAAAATGGTGTTCAGAGTAGGCGGCACCGAGCTGTAAGAGGGTAGCTCCCCAGCCGCTCCAAATTTCCGGAATGTCGGGGGCGAGCTGAGCTGCGAGCTTGAAGTAGCGGCTGGCCAAGAGGAGCGCCTTTTCCCTCCCCTCCGCCAGGCCATATTCGTAGAAGGCAACCCCTTCGCGGTACCAGACTTCCGGATTGTCTCCGGCCAAGGTTGCGGCGGCTTCAAAATGGGCGAGTCCATTCAAATCGTCGTTGTAGAGGGCGATTTCTCCGGCTGCGAGGGAGCGTTCCGACAACTCTTTTTTTTGATTTTCGGTGAGATGCTCCCAATGGCGTGGAGAACTCTCCAGTCCGGCTTTTCGAGGGAAGAGGCGAAGGACCATTCTTCGTAGCGGGTGCATGCTCAGGCTTTGGAGTTATGATAAGGAGCGGATTATAGAGAAGGGCTTTTTTTTTGCCCAGATGAGGTGAAAAAACACTGATTATTAAGGATTTAAATTTATTAAATTCAATGAAAACGGGAGGTCGCCGACCCGCAATTGAAAGAAAGCGGTAAATCATGTATTCTCTTTGCTTCTTAAATTCTAAATATGAGGAGTTTATTTCATGTTGGATCAAAAAATTTCTGCTTTATTGACCTTTTCTTTACTATCCGCCCCCTTAACCCTTCCGGCATCCGTCTCCTCTCAGGCCCAAAGCGCGGTATCAAACATTTCTTCCCAGCGCGCGTCCGTCCGGAGAATGAAAGAGCAATTAATGTCGACGCCTGTGCTCCTTCCGATGGGAACGGTTGTGGGGGAGCTGCAGGAAAAATGGCAGTTTCCCTCCGACCATCTCCCGATCGGCATGACGTTTGACGATCTCCATATCGCATCCTGGAATGTCCTCGACGTGAAATACATGGACTGGGTGATGGAAAAAGATTCGCAAGGGCTCAAGCGCTCGATGATCGGCGAGGAGCATGTCCTGATCGAAAATTCCAAACTGACCGTAAGGGACCGGCATGTGGTTGACCTGATCCTGGAGACGCTCTCCCATCCAACCCATCCGCGCGCCATTCTCTCTTTGCAAGAATGCGGCAAGCCGTTTCTCGAAGAGCTCCGCTCGAGGCTCCCTGACCACTTCGAGCTGATCTCCCACCATGGCGATGCCGTTCTTCTCGACAAGCGCCGTTTTGCCGTCATCGACGCTAGGGAAGTAGCCGGTGTTTTTTCAGACGCGCCTCACCGGACGCTGCAAGACATCCGAATCCGCCGACTGGACAATGGGCAAACGATCCGCCTAGTCAATATCCATCTGCCGGGCGATCCGGAGAAACCGGGCCGAGCTGAATTCGCCTCTTATCTCAAGCAAACCCTCGATCCCGCTGTCACAACTCTCGCAATGGGCGATATGAACTTCAACGAGCTGGAAATGACGGAAGCTTTGGGTCAATCCCTCTTTTCGCTTTACTCTCCCTATCCGACTGACATCGCTCCCTTCTCATTTCAGTCGAAGGCGATCGATCATTTCATCGTCTACTCGCCAAACCAGTCTCCGGTCGTTTTAAACAAACCTGAAGAGGTGATGACCGGCGTCGATGCGATGGTCGCGCTCTTAAAAGGAGCTCCCCAGCTCATGACCGCCCGCGTCGCCCCCTCGCCCTACAGTGAAGATGCGGCGGGAAGCGATAAGCTTTATCAGCTCGATAACGGGATGCTTCTCTCTCTTAGATGGTATGCCGATCCGAAGCTTTCCCTCGGCGACGAAATTTCCTGGGTCAAACAAGGGAATGGGATCCTGGTTTCTTATGAAGGCGGATCCGTTTGGCTTCGCGGCGATTTCGAGAGGAATAGCTTCACGATGCCGTGATGTTTTTCAAGCTTACTTGGTTTTTGGTCAAGGATGGTTGATCATAATTGATTTGTCCTGATAAGATGGCAGGAAAGAGGGTTGAAGCGATGGCCATAAAGAGAGTTCGGATCAATACGCGCAGCTTGCGCAAGAGACGTCGGCTGACTCAGCAGCAAATGGCGCGGAAAGCGAGACTTTCAAAAACGACCATTAGCAATCTTGAATCCGGAAAACAAAGCAAGATCGAACTTGATACGATCGGCAAGTTATGCGAGGCCCTGGACTGTACGCCAAACGACATTTTTGAGTTTGAATCCGGCAATGAAGAAACTCTTCTTCAGACCCAAAGAGATTGCCTGGATGAATTCATTGGCTCTCTTGAATACGACAAAAAGTTCCGTTCGGAAGATCTCGATCAGGATTTGGCCGGGAAGATAAAAAAATGATTCTTGTCGATACTTCCGCCTGGATTTTCCTGTTTGATAAAAGGCGTGGTGGATCGGAGTCTCTGCTTGCCAAACAATTTTACCATTCGAATCAGGCCCCTTTCGCTATTACGGATCTCATCTTGGAAGAAACACATAAATGGTTGATCCACCACTCTTTTCCTAAAGAGAAGGCTCTGCAGATCCTCAAGCAGTTTATCGAAGAAAATTTCGCAACCATCATTCCTCTGGAATCCGGCGATCGAACGCTCGCTTCCCAATTTTTGCATAAATACCTCGATCAGGAACTATCTTATACGGATGCGGTCACAATCGCTGTCATGAAACGGCTGAGAATCAAAAAGGTATTCTCATTCGATGCCCATTTTGACCTTTTTCCGGGAATCGCTAGAGTTCCTGAATGAGGTGCTTGACAAGTTCTCTCCGGCTTCGTTTCAAACCGGTCCCCTCCTCGAGCGGTTCAAAGAGGACGGGGATTTTGGATTTGGGCAGGAGGCCGGAAAGGTAGGCGATTAAATCCGCAGCCGTTAGATTTGTGCGGATAAACGCTGCCGGTCTTGCGCCAAACTCCTCATCGGACTTTGGGACGACGATCGCCTCTTCGACCT
>DAIDLB010000230.1 GCA_027449725.1 Chlamydiota bacterium | reverse complement strand
GACGCATATGACGCAATCAAGCCCCCACCCGTAAAACATCTCCATTCTCTCCGATACAGAGCCGCCCTCAAACTCTTTTTACGCCACCCGATCCTCGTCACCCGTTTTTTCCTCGCCCGCCTGGGACTTCCCATCAACACTTGAATTTCTAACTAACAAGTTATAATCTACACAAAACACCAGGTGTAGAATGAAAATCATATTAAACATGATCGTTAAAAACGAAGCTCACATTATCCAGCGCTGCCTCGCCTCGGTGCGAAAACTGATCGATGGGTGGCTGATCGTCGATACGGGATCGACAGACCAGACGAGAGAGACGATCTATCGGGCGCTGTCCGGCATTCCGGGCGAGTTGATTGAACGGCCGTGGGTTGATTTTGAAACAAACCGGAATGAGGCGCTCGCATTGGCTAAAGGGCGGGGAGACTATCTCCTCATGATGGACGCCGACGATTACCTGGAGGTTTCCGACGAATTCCGGCTGCCCGAACTAACCTGCGACGGGTACCTCGTTTCCCAAAAAACAAACGAGGCTTTATCCAGATCGTTCAACTACCTGTTCCTCATCAAAAGCTCCCTCCCCTGGCTCTGGAAGGGGCGCCTGCATGAAGAGCTTCTTTGTCCGGAGGCGTCGCGCTTTGAGAGGCTGGAGAATATCGTCCATTCTTGCACACGCGATGGCGCCCGCTCGCGCGATCCGAAAAAGCTGTTGAAAGACCTCGATCTACTTGAAAAGATGCATCGGGAAGAGCCGGAAAATAGCCGGACCGTCCAGTTTCTTGGGTTCACGCATGAAGCGGTCGGACAATATGGGCCCGCCCTCTCCTATTTTGAGAAACGGCTGCCTTTGGGAGGCTGGGACGAAGAGCTGTTCTATGCGCAGTATAAAGTGGCGGACCTGCAGAGAAAGCTCGACCTGGAGCCGTCTCTCTTCCTCAAAAGTTATGGGAAAGCGCATCAGATGCGCCCCTGGAGGGCAGAACCCCTGTTTGGAATCGCGGCCTATGCGATCGAGCAGCAAAATTTTTCACTGGGCTACCTCGCGTCAAAGGAGGCGATTTCGCTGCCGTTTCCCTCGAGCGACTCGATCGCCGTGGAAAGCGCTGTCTACGAATCGGGAGCTCTCCTGCAATTCGTCAAATGCTCTTTTCAGATGCGGCGCTATCAAGAGTGTTTTGAAGCATTGAAACGGCTAAAAACCGCCTCAGGACTTTCGGAAAAAGAGAGGCTTGGGGTCGATGAGGTTTATTCTGCGCTCAAAGGGACCATCTGAATGTCCCTTTGCGCCGCCTTCAATTCGTCATACTCTTTATTCAAGTCTTCGTTCCAGATCTCTTTAATCTTTTGATTGACGTAGTCATCGACTGTTTTGTTTAGCTTTTCACCGAACTGAACATTCGAAAATGCAACGATTCCGGCGACAAGGGCTGCGGTAAGGAGGATGGCTGCGAGCGGAGGGCATCCGGCTGAGAGCAAAGCGAACAGGGCAAGGACAGAAACAAGGCTCCAGATCACGTTGGGGATCGCGCCAACCGTAGCGCTAAGAAGGAGATCTTTCAGAAATTTTTTCCCCATCAGGTCCGGTCTTTGCCGCCACATCGCGCGCGTGGTCTCATCTGTCGCTAAGTCGTATAAATACCCTATGAGAAAGGCTACGGGCGATGCGCACACCCCTACCAGAATAGACGATGCGGCCAGTCCCTTGACAGCTCCTGTAGTTGCTGCATAGCCTGCCTTTTGCGCCAAATCCCAGATCGGGACCGACCCTGCGCTCTGAACCACCGGCTTCCAGGTTTCTTTCATCTTATCAGATGAAAACTTGCCTTGTGCCACATCGGAAAGGGTTTGGCCAACCGCGACAATCGCAACAGCAGCAGTTACAACCAGCGCATCGCCCGCGATTGCTTTATTGGGCAACGCCCCTGCCGTCGAAGAATTGACAACCCAAGTCGCATCTCCGAGCATGGTCTCCGCAGTAAATAGTTTATCAGTTGCCGCAGCCACTATTCTTCCTAACTTTCTATCTTAATAATATTAACACAAATACTATCTATTTTAAATATTATTTTATCAAAGAATCTGTAAAAAGAAATTAGCAGGCGAATTATACTCTTCGTGATTGAAGAATCGGTTTGATAAAAATTTGGCTTGACGCGCAAAATGTTGAGCATGATTTTCCTAAGCGACACCGAGCGCGCACAACTTAAAATACAGCACAGACACGAACGAGACGGAAGAATACGCGACCGGATCAAGGCCGTTTTGCTATTCGATAAGGGTTGGTCTATTCCTGCAATAGCAGAGGCCCTTCTGCTATCTGAGGATGCAATTCGCAATCACATTGTTGAATACCAAGACTCCAAAAAACTG
>DAIDLB010000229.1 GCA_027449725.1 Chlamydiota bacterium | reverse complement strand
TGGGGGAGGATGGCTTCGAAGGCTTGCTGTTCATCGGGCAGGATGAGGCAGATACTGTCGTAGCGAAAGGGCTTGTAGAGGAGCTGCGGCGTCTGCTGCTTCCAGCGGTTATGCTGCCAGAGCCACTCGCCGGGGGCTTCTTTGATGCTGTTTTGAAGGAGGGTGAGAGAGCGGTCCATCATCCGGACCACTTCGGCGTCGGCGGCAGCTTCCTGGTTTGGCCAGATCGGGTCGGAGTAGCGGATCCGGTAGCCTGTTTTTGTGCGGCGCGTGGTGGCGACGATGATCGGCGAGTTGGTTTTATAGGCAAGGAGGGCGGGCGCCGTCGAAGTCCAGGCGCGGCGCCCTAGAAAGGGAAACGAGTAGCCGCTATCGGGCATCCCCTGGTCGCCGACGATGCCGATGAAGACTCCCTGGCGGAGCGCGCGGAGACCCTCTTTGACGGCGTTTCTCGGTGCGATGATCCTGCCGCCGTTTTTCTCGCGGATCGAGAGGATCCAGCGGTAGAGGAGGCTGTTTTTGATCGACTTGCCGATCGCGATCCCCTTCATCCGGCTGGTGCCGTCGAGGAAGAGCGCCTCCCAGTTCGACTGGTGGCCGCAGAAGAAGATGATCCCCTGTCCCTGTTTATAGAGCGTGTCTGCGGCTTCGGGATTTTCGCAGACGATGACGCGGGAAAAGTCTTTTTCAGCGTCGAAGCGGGGGTATTCGAGGACGTTGATCGCCAGGTTTTCGAACGACTGCTTCGCCGTTTCAATGAGCGCTGCTTCGGAGGTGAGGCCGAGGTCGTTAGCTAAGGCGAGGTTGCTCAGCGTCCGCTTTCGGTAGTCGGTCATAAAGCGGAAGGCGAGTCGTCCGACGAGGCGACCGAGGCGGCGGATCCATGGGTAAGGCATGAAGCGGATCGGCCAGGTGAGGGTGCGGATGAGGAGGTAGAGAGTGCGTTCTTGGGTCAACATAGCGCGGCGTCGATGAGGAGGGGCATTTGATGGGAAAAGTCGAGGTGGCGCACCGACTTGCGTATTTTTTTTGCGCGCGCGGCCGTCTTGGGCCGTGCAAGGGCGATGGCTAGAGCGGCGGCGATGGCGTCAGGGTCGGTCAGCTTCTCGATCACGGCGCCGTTTTCCGGCGTGAGGATTTCGCAGCCTCCATTGGTCTTCGAGGAGACGGTGAAAAGCCCCATCGCCAACGCTTCGATCGTCACGTTGGCAAAGGGATCGTAGAAGGAGGGGATCGCAAGAGCGTCGGCCATCTGATAGAAAGGGCGGGGATCTTTTTGGGGGCCGAAAAAATGGACGTTGAGGCCGAGGCGCCGCGCCTCGTCCCGGTATTTTTCCCAATGGGTCTCTTTGCCGATTACGCTGAGGGAGATATCTTTTCGCTTGAGGGCTCCGAGCGCGCGGAGGAGCTGGCCGAGCCCTTTGCGAAGATAGCCGTTGCCGATGAAGAGGAGGTGGAAATGGGCAGGGTCGAGGCCAAGGCGTTTTATGATGAAAGGTCTTTCGGACTCCCAGGCGTCGAAAGCGCCTTGCATCTCGTGCCACTCGACGCCGTTATGGACGACTTCGATCTTATTTGGGTCGGTTCGGTATCGCTCAAGAATTTGCCGTTTCACCATGTGGGAGTTGGTGAAAAGCTTTCGGAGGCAGGGGTTTTCAAAGGCCGCCTGTTCGAGCTCGAGGATTTTCCTGTGGAGCGGGTTTGCCTGGCATACGAGCCACTTGAGACGGCCTTCGGTGAGGATGCGGCTTTGGAGGAAGGCGGCATGGACGCCGTTGCCCGCTCGCAGGTGGGTCTGCCTCCGGTTTCGGTCCATCCCGAAGACGAGGTCGGCCGGATGGGTCTCAAGCCAGTTGTTGACAAAGCGGTCGTATTGCTCCATCCGGACGAAGGCGGGCCAGCTCCATGTCTTGGCGGCGAAGATGCGGATCGGCTCAATCGAAGGGGCTTTGCCTTGGGTCAGGAGAGTGACGTCGCACCCCTTGTCGAGGAAGCGGGACGCGATGCGCGATGCATACTTTTCCAGTCCGCCGCTATTCGAGACGCACGATTTGAGGAGGACGATTTTTTTCATCAAAGATTTTGCGGCTGAACGGTGATCGTGTTCGCCTGCAGCTCAATCTTCAGGTTGAGCTTCTGGTTTTTCGCCGTATAGAGGCGAAATCGGTTCATGTAGCTGCGGAAGCGGTTTCGAAGATACTCTTCCCGCGCATACGGCTGCACGTCTCCCCCCTCTTCATGCGATTCGGACATCACCCTTGCGACATATCTGTCTTCCAGCTCATGAGGATAGGCGAACTGGCACGTCCAAAGGAGCGTCTCCCGCTCATTTTTGGGAGCTGCGATCAGATAGATCTCCAGCATCTCCTTGACGATGTCGACAAAGAGCTTGCTCACCCCTTGTGCATAGAGCGGCTGGGTGATCATCTTGAGCCCCTTTTTCTTGACGACGAAGTTGTTCGTCGCCAGGGTATAGGTGTCGGGGTTGAGCGTGGCGCTGTACTTCGGTGGAAAGTAGATGGCGACGGGGATGTCGACTCCGATCGGGATCAGGTCCTGGCGGGAGAAGTCGATCCGGAGCTCTTTCGCCTGCGGATCGTCGATCTCGACCGGCGTATCGGAGAGCATCGGGAGGTTGATTTTCTTCCATGCGTTCGGCACATAAAAGCTTACCTCCTCCGCATTATCTTTCCGCAGCCCCGACTGGAGGGCGTCAAGCTCATTTCTGGTCAGGTCCGAGAGGTTGAATGTGAGCTTCTGCCCCCGTGCTTTGAGCCTCTTGACCGTCTCCTCGGGCCCCGTGACAGTGACATGGAGCTGATAGGGCCAGATGTCGAGGTATTGGTAGCCCTTCGGCGGTTCGCCGATCGGCTGGGAGACAAGAATAGGGATCTTGTCGGTGATGAGCTTGCTCTGCTTGATGATGAGATCGTAAGGAACGACGCGGCTGATCGCCTTGCCGACGTCGATATCGGGGTTGAGGCTGACGAGGTTTTTCTTTCCGATCGTCGCGATCCACTGGTCCGGCTTGCCCCTGGCATCGATGACCACCTCGAGGTCTTTACCCGTTAAATCATCCATGACGCTCTTATTGGCCGTAATCGTCAGCGTGATCCTCTTGTTCAGGATGCCGTTGACCTGCATATTTTCGATCGTCTTTTCCGCCGGCAGATGCTCGACGCGGACAGGGATGTTGTGCACGTGTTTGGTCACGGTCATCTGGTGGTTGATGATCATCCAGATGATCATAGCCAAAATCAATGAGAGGAGTTTCCGGTGCCAGTTTTCTATGAACAGCCGGCGAAGAAGCGTTTTCATGTTTTAAGCCAATCGAAAAAATTAAATTTCGTCTGCAGCTTCATCCTTGGCGGCGGGTTGAAGATGCTGCGGATGATCCCTTTAAAGCGGTCGATCTTGACGCCGCGGGTCATGATGCCCTCCCTCGCGATCGACACCTTGCCGGTCTCCTCCGAGACGATGATGACGAGCGAATCGGTCATATGGCTCAATCCCAACCCCGCCCGATGTCTTGTCCCCATCGATTTTGCCAGCTGGGAGCTGTCTTCCGCAAGGGGCAGGATGACCGCCGCCGCAAGCAATGTCCGGTCGCGCAAGATCACAGCCCCGTCGTGCAGCGGCGTATTCGTCGCGAAAATCGTCTCCAAGAGCTCGGGCGAAAAGTCGGCGTTCAAGAGTACCGCCTTCTGCGCATACTCCTCTAGCGAATCCTCATTTTCCAAAGCCACCAGCGCGCCGATCCTCTTTTCCGACATCCGGTACACCGAATTGGCCAGATGGTCCAAAAACTTGTCGAACTCGGTGATCTCGCGGAACCGCCTGCTCTTCAAACTCAGCTTCGAAAGGGCGACCCGCAGCTCCGGCTGGAAGATGATCAACAAGGCAATCACCGCCACGTTCCCGACCAAGACCATGATCTTATGCAAGACAGGCAGGTTGAACCAGCTCGACGCCGCGATGATCAGCAAAAATGCAAACAGCCCCAACACGAGGTCCATCGACTTCGTATTCCAGAAAAACGAGAGCAAATAGTTGAGGATGATCGCGATGATCAGGATCTCGAGGAAGGGCGTGATCGCGTGGAAGAGTTCCATAAGTCTATTTTCGGCATTTCTTTAAGGGCTCCGCCCTTAGACCCGCCAAAGGGCGAGCCCTTTGGAAACCCATTGTTTTTATGTAAAAACAAATAGGATTCTAAAGGACGAAGTCCTTTAGCGGGATCTTAAGGGCGGAGCCCTTATGCCCCCGAGAGCCATATTAGCCGCTTTGCTTCTTGTTCGCAATCGGGATGGACGAAAAAAGGAAAGATTGCCATGCTCAAATTTTATTTTAGGGATTGCCATGGATGTGCTCACACTGTCGAGGATTCAGTTCTCGATCAATAGCTGCTTTCATTTTCTGTATCCTCCAATCAGCATTGGACTGGGTTTGATGCTTGTGATTATGGAGGGGCTGTATCTAAAGACGAAGGATCACCGGTATAAGGAGATCACGAATTTTTGGATCAAGATCTTTGCTTTGACGTTTGCGCTTGGGGTTGCGACGGGGCTGGTTCAGACGTTTGCTTTCGGGACGAATTGGGCCCGTTTTTCGCGATTTGTCGGCGACGTGTTTGGGAGCGCGCTGGCTACAGAGGGGATTTTCGCCTTCTTCCTCGAGGCGGGCTTTTTGGGCATCCTGTTGTTTGGATGGGACCGGGTTGGACCGAAGCTCCATTATTTTGCGACGATCTGCGTTGCTTTGGGGGCGCATTTCAGCGCGATCTGGATTCTCGTGGCCAACTCCTGGATGCAGACGCCGGCTTCTTTCCATATCGAGCAGACGCCGGTGGGGCCGAGGGCGGTCATCGACAGTTTTTGGGGGATGGTGTTCAATCCGTCGAGTTTGGACCGGCTTTGCCATGTGACGCTCGGGTGTTGGCTGACGGGGGCGTTCTTTGTGATTTCGGTCGCGGCCTATTATCTGTTGAAGAGGCGCCACCGGGATCTGGCTATGCCTATGATGAAAATCGGGCTTGCCGTCGCGTTTCCCGTTTTATTTTTGCAGCTCGCGTCGGGAGACAGCAACGCGAAGATGATCGGGGAGCATCAGCCGGCCAAGCTGGCGGCGTTCGAGGGGATCTATGAGACGGCCGAATCGACGCCGATCTCCCTTTTCGGGTGGGTCGATGCGAAGAAAGAAGAAGTCCATTCGGTGAAGATTCCGGGGGCTTTGAGCTTTTTGATGTATGGGTCGAAGGAGCCAGTGGTGGGCCTTGACCAGATTCCGCGGGATGAGTGGCCGAATGTCCCGGTTGTCTTTCAGACGTATCACTGGATGGTTGTGATGTGGGGCCTGATGTTCCTCGTCGCTCTCTTCGGCGTCTGGTATTGGCGGAAAGGGACGCTCGAGAAAAAGGGGTGGCTTCTTTGGTCGATGATCGTATCAGTCCTCTTTCCTCATATGGGGAATCAGCTGGGATGGATCTCTGCGGAGATGGGGCGCCAGCCTTGGGTTGTCTGGAAGGTGCTTCGGACGAGCGACGGTGTCTCGACGGTAATCACTGCCGGGCAGGTGGGGGGATCGATCACGATGTTTGTCGCGATTTATTTGCTCCTCTTCGCCCTTTTTCTCTTTCTCCTCGACAGGAAGATCAAGCATGGGCCTGAAGAGATCCGTTCGAAGCCGGACGAGCTGATTTATCGCAATGTCTATCCAACAAAGGGGGGATGAGTCTATGGATTTGCAGACCGCTTGGTATTTGGTCATGGGCGTCTCTGTGCTCATGTACACCGTCCTCGACGGATTTGATCTGGGTGTGGGGGCTCTTCACCTTTGCGCGAAAACCGACGAGCAGCGAAGGATCTTTCTCAATGCCATCGGCCCGGTTTGGGACGGCAACGAGGTTTGGATCGTCATTGTGATGGGGGGGCTTTTCGCGGGCTTTCCGAACGCCTATGCAACGGTCTTTTCCGGTTTTTACACGTTGTTTATGTTTCTCATCGCAGGGCTGATCTTCCGCGCTGTGGCGATCGAATTCCGCAGTAAGACAGCCTCTACAGCTTGGCGGCAGATTTGGGACTGCATTTTTGCTGTGTCGAGCATCCTTCTCTCATTTCTCATCGGCCTCATTCTCGGCAACCTGATCCTCGGCGTACCGATCGATGCGGATCAGGATTTTGTCGGAACTTTCGCCGACTTCTTCCGACCCTATGCCGTTCTCGTAGGTCTTCTCGCGATGGCTCTTTTTGCGATGCATGGGGCGATTTACCTCTATATGAAGACTGACGGGGAGTCGCATGCCACCGTCAGGCGATGGATCAATCCGGCGATAGCCGTCTTCGTCTTTTTCTTTGCAATCACAACCGTTGTGACGCTCACTACCTTGCCGGACATGTTCCGCCCGCATCTCAACCAGCCCTTTTTCTGGTTGATTCCGCTTTTCGCTGTCGCTGCGGTCGCCAATATTCCGATCCAGGTGAAAAAGGACCGGGGAGGATGGGCTTTCCTCTCTTCCTGCGCCAGTATTTTTCTTCTTCTTTGCCTTTTTCACATCGGCACTTTCCCCACCATCGTCCATTCGACGATCGATCCAGCCTATAGCTTGACGATTTATAACACCGCTTCGTCGCCGAAGACGCTTGGCGTTTTGTTGATCGTCGTAGCGATCGGCGTGCCTCTGGTCTTGGCCTATGGATTTTGGATCTATCGGATCTTTAGGGGAAAGGTGCGGCTCGATCCCTCATCGTATTGAAGGTCTGAAAGAAGAGCTCCGCTGGGGTGATCCCAGCGGTTTTTATCCCTAATGCGGTGTTTTGGAGATGTTCGACGAGGTCGGCAAGCGGCGTAAAATAGAGGGGCGCCCACCCGTGGGGCAGTCCGGACAGCTTGTGTGCGTATCGATCACTTCTTTGAGGGTAATAGGTGTTTCTTGGGATGGCAGCCATCGTTTCCTCCTATAATAAGGGAAAAATTTAGTAGATGGGCCGATTAAGGGGAATGGGGAAACCCGACGACGGCGCGGTAACAGAGGAGGAGATGCTCGACCCCGTTCATGGCGCGGTGCGGTTTTTCCTCGAGAGGAAGCTTGTAGTGGGCTGCGATCGTGTCTTTCGAGAGTCCAATCTCCCACGGCATCGGCTCTCCGCTGTTTTTTGCCTTTTCCATGGAAAGGGCCCAGAACATCGAGGCGAGGTCGAGCCAATGATAGGGCCAGCTGAGGAGCTCTTGCGTGTCTGCATCGATGAGCTGGGAAAAAAAGACCCTGTCGAAGGAGGGGTTTTGGCAGATGAAGAAGGCTTTTTTACGCCGGATGCTCCACTTTGCGAAGACATCGATGATCTCTTGCGAGGCGTGGCGGGTGGTGCGGCCGTTTTTGACCTCGTCCCAGGTAAAGCCGTTGATCCGCAGGCTCTCGTGGTCGCTCTTTTCCCACGCTTCGATCGGTTGTGCGATGAGGGACTGAAAATTTTCCTTTACTTCGCCGCT
>DAIDLB010000228.1 GCA_027449725.1 Chlamydiota bacterium | reverse complement strand
AGCTACCCGCTGACAGATCTAGCGGTTCTGAATCGGCCGGAAAGAGGGTCGTCTCCCCTCTTTCAAGATGAAAGAAGATCTGAAATGTCTCCGGATCGCATTCGACTTGGAGTCTTTCCGCCGTCTCCAGCTTCTGGATCGTAAAAAACAGCGTGGCAAGGAGATTGGCCTCATCCAGAGGTTTGACAAGCGGATTTGCCGTATCGTCAAATTTGATGCAGTTGCACGCTTCGTCAAGATGAAGCTCCCGCCCTTTCCTTCCCCAATCATAGACGCGGAATGTCGAGTTGGAATTTTGCTGCACCTCGAAGATCAGGCATCCGGGACCGATCGCATGGATCCGTCCTCCGGGGATAAAGAGCGTCTCGCCGACACGGGCGTCGATTTTTTGGAGAAGCTTTTCTGCCCGCTCTTCCTGAATCGCCCGAAACAGCTCTTCTTTGCTCGTCGGCCGCTTGAAAGAGGCATAGAGAGGCCCCCCCTCCAAAAGATGCCAAGCCTCAGTCTTCGGCTCGCCGCCAAAGCGCTCCGCGCTCTCTTCGCTCGGATGGACCTGGACGCTGAGAGGCTCTTTCGCATCGATCACTTTGATGAGAAGCGGAAACCGCCTCTCCTTTCTTCCTCGCCCAAGGAGCTTTTCTCCGTAAAGGACGACGAGATCATTGAGAGTGGTTCCCGCAAAACGCCCCTCCGCCACAACGCTCATCCCCTCCGGCCTGTCGACTATCTCCCACGATTCGGCGCAAGGGGAAGGGGTATCCTTCCGGCCAAACTTTGTTTGGATCCGGCTTCCCCCCCAGACATAATCCCGGTAGACGGGCTTGAATTTTAGCGGTTCGAGTCTTTGCATATATCTTTCAGGTAATAATTCTTTCCGGCTTTTTCGATCAGCCCCCAAAAAGAATCGAGAAGCTCTTCGATGCGGCTGATTTCAGGCATCGGAGGAAGGGCGTCTTTTCCGTTTTTTTCCAGGATGTCGATCAGATCAGAGATCCGAAGGGCCCGCAAATCGCAAAGCGGCAGATATCTCTGTTTCTTCCCCTTCACCTCGGCGAGGATTTGGGCGTCGACAAGCATTTGAATTGCCGGCTCGGCCACCGCGTAAGGGACTTTTTTTCCCCGTACAAGAAGATCGAGCGTCACCGGCCCTTCAAGGGCGACAGTCGCAACCCAGATCGCGGCGGCCCACTTCAACCGGCAGCTCATCTCACCACCCGAGGCGGCATATTCGCTCCGCTCTTCCATCTGGCAGGCATGGGTGATCTCCACTCCGAGAAGGAGCAAAAACCAGTTGATCTGCACCCATATCATGAAGAGAGGCAGGGCGGCGAAGCTGCCGTAAACAGCGCTATATTGAGAAACGCCCGTCTGAAAATAGATATAGGCCGCCTGAGTAAAGAGAAGAAAGCATCCGGCGACAAACCCTCCGGCCAAGGCAGATGAGAAGCGGACGCGGGTATTGGGCAATACACAGTAAAGAAGGGCATAGAGAAGCCAGAGAAGAAGATATGGGATCGAGCGGATGCAAAAAAGGGCTGCGGTTCCGAGAGACGACTCTCCCAGGAGGTGGGCTACAGCTTCTTTCAAAATTCCGGTAAGGTAAAGCGACAGGCTGCTCGAGAGGAGAAAGAGTAGAGGCGCAATCAGGATGATTGCCAAATAGTCGCTGAACACTCTCCGCCAGGGCCGTCTCCTCTTGACCTTCCAAATCCAGTTGAAGGTTTGCTCCATATTGATCATCAGAGATGTAGCGCTCCAAAAGAGGACGAGAGCGCCGGCACCTGCGACAACGCCCCGCTTGCTCTGCTCAAGCAGGCGGTCGGAGAAGACGAATAGCTCTTTGAGAAACGCGGCATTTTCCTGAAACCTCTCCAATAGTCTTGTCTCCAGATAGTCCTGCAGGCCAAATCCTTGTGCGATGGCAAAGGCGAGGGCAAGAAGAGGAACGGTAGAGAGGAGGCTGTAAAAAGTGAGAGAAGAAGCGTGGAGGCTGCAACCATCTGCAAAAAATCCTCGGACGGAGAGGACAGAGACGCGGAGAACTTTAAAAAAGAAGCGGGTGATGCCCTTCTTTTCCCTTAAAGAAAAGTCCCATAGCCCCTGAATTAAATAGCGCTTGATCTTTTTCATTGCACCTCAGAGGGTGTCTACAAAGTGAGGTTCAGTCGATTTTCGGGTTCTTTTTGGGGAGGTTATATACTTCTGTCGATACTATACCGCGCTCCGTCAAGATTGACATGTTCCGACCGGCTGCGATTTCGCAGAATCGATTTTCTTCGTCGCCCTTCCCGATGCGGGAATGGTGCTCCTCATTCGAATCGATTCTGCTTTGTCTCGCTCGGTCGGAACATGTCAATCCTTCCTGCGCGCGGTATACCTCCGCAAAAAAATCGAAAATCGGCCAAAATAATCCTGAAAATCGACGAACCCTTACTTTGTAGACATCCTCTCACAACGTATACCGAAAAGAAGGTTCTTTTCTATGCTTTTTCAAGACCGCAGCGATGCCGGCCATCAACTCGCCGAAGCGCTAAAGCAGCTTTTTGTAGAAAAACCGGCCGTTGTCCTGGGGCTGCCCCGAGGAGGCGTCGTCATAGCGGCCGCCGTCGCAAAAGCGCTCGGACTCCCGCTTGATGTCATCGCTCCCCGGAAGATCGGTGCGCCCGGAAACCCGGAATTTGCGATTGGAGCGATCGCCGGCGATGAGGCGATCTATCGGGAAGATCTGGCCCGTAAAGCCTATTTGGAAAGCGAAATCGCCAGAGAAAAAAAAGAGGCCGAGCGGCGCCTTGCCCTGTACCGCCAAGGAAGACCTCCTCTTTCTCTTCAGAAAAAAACGGTCATTCTCGTTGACGACGGGATTGCAACCGCGGCTACAATGCTCGTCTCGATCCGCTACGTTCTGAAGCAGGGGGCGAAGCGGTGCATCGCCGCAGCGCCTGTAGCGCCTCCGGAAGCGCTCGAAAAACTGAGGCGCGAAGGGGCCGAGCCGGTTGTCCTCTATACCCCCTCCTCTTTTTTCGCGGTCGGCCAGTTCTACAACTCGTTTCTCCAAACAGAGGATTCCGAAGTGATCTCCCTTCTCAGCCATTCGGCGGAAGAGGGGTAGTGGATCGAAAGCCACTTGTAGAGCTTTTTTGTCGCCTCATTCATCTCGAAGCGGACTCCCTCCGAGGTAAACAGCTCCTCTGTGAAAAAGAGCCTGCCCGGATCGATCAAAAGCGGCTCGTCTCCTAAAAAACCGAAATTGATTTCGATGTCCCGGTCGTCATCGGCTATGCCGAGAGAACACCGTTTTTGCAAGAGGGAGAGAATCGCTGCAAGCGCTTGGCGAAGTCCTTCTTCTCCCCTCTCTTTTGCAAGCAGGGAGAGCTTTTCAAAAACAGGCATATCCATCCGCTTTTGTAAGACGAACGCCACTTGGTTCAGATCAATCAAACGGCAGCTTCCCCCCGGTCCCAGAAGTTCAAGAACCGGAAGAGAACCTCCCCGCTTAAGATGGAGATACTCGATCCCCGTCTCACGAGAAAGGTTTTCAGACGCCAAGGCCAAGCTTTCAACCGTTTTTTTATAACGGCTATGCCGCCTCTCGGCATAGTCCTCGAAAAAGGGGATATGGGGAAAATAAAATCGGTTGTAATTTAGAAATTTAAGAACCTCTTTCCCATCTTCGCTCGCAAAAACGAAACACTGCCTTCCTTTCGCGAGGTAGCGATATCTTTGGGAAAGCTTGGCAAGAATCTCTTCCGAGGGGGCTGCAGCTTCTCCGGGGACAAGCTTTCCCTGGATTTTCGCAGGAGTAAATCCGTCGGTGCGGACGAGGGCGATAACGCTCAATCCGATCGCAAAAACGACAGAAAAAAAAACTCTTTTCACCGCCTTTCGATCTCCTCTTTCCAATCTGCCATGTTGCGAGACGCCCATTCTACCAGCCTTTTCCGATAACGGTCGACCTCTCGTTTTCCGGCTTCTTCGGTCCATTCGGGGTCGAAGAAATAATGGCCAAAATCGATCTCGATCGCTCCGCCCCCCTCGATAAAACCGAAATTGCTAAAAAGGCTCCGATCCGAATTGCGGATCCCCATCGAAATCCGCTTTTGCAAAAGGGCAAAAAACGCATCAATTCTCTGCAAAAACACTTCACGGTTCCCTGCGAAATAAGCAGAGCCAAGCGACTCTTTCAATGGGATCGCCCTCCTTTGCAAGGCAAAACAGTAGTTTGCTCCTTTCAATTCGGTCCAATGCCAGGCGGGACCGCACAATTTCAGCGAAGGAAGAGATTTGTCCGACGGCCCGAAATGGAGATAGACAAGCCCCGTCTCCTCAGCGGCGAGAGCTGCGGCTTTGCAACTTTGCACAAGGGACTCCGCTTTTTCGAGCGCCCCGTCGAAAAAAAAGAGCTTCAACACAAGTTCCCTGTCTTCGCTTGCAAAAACGAACGATTGCGCTCCGCGGTCGAGATAGGTAAACGTTTGCGAAAGGGCTTTTTGGATCTCTCCGGGAGAGAGTCTTGAAAACATTTCGCCTGGCTGCTCTTCGAGGATGGGGGGGATGCAGCGCTCTTTATGAAAAGAACAGGTCCACCTCTTGAGGGCGGCGGGCAGGCAGAGAAAAGCCGAGAAAAGCAAAAGAAAAAAAAGCCATCTCATAAACTTGTCAAAGTGTGAGGTGGAGCGGGTATGTTCTTCAAAGAGATCCCTTTTTCGAAATCTCCTGATCCCACCACGCCCGCAACTCCGCGTTGCCGGACCTCTCCAAAAAGCGATTGACCGGCTTGGCGATCGCTTCCCACGAAAAAGAGGCGTCAGCAGGGACATAGCTGCCGATATCGATCCGAAACGCCCTCCCCTGATCGTAGCCTAAATTCAGCTCAAAGGCATAATCGCTGCACACCCAGCCCTTTACCCTCTCTGCCTCGATCAGGTCGAGAAGCGAGGAGAGCATTTTCTTCGCCTCTTCCGGATCGGCGGCTTCGGCCAGTCTCTTGGCCAATAAAGGCTTTTTTTCCTGCAAAGCAAAAGGAAAGACGTCCGGCCGCATCGGCAATCTCCGGCCCAGGCAATCGTAGAGACCGAATCCTTTCGGCATCTCGATCGCCTCTCCCGCATGGACATAGAGTACAGCGGTTTCATCGGAGAGATCCCTTCTTGCCCTGAGGTAGCTCTCCAGACACCCTTTCCTCTCCTGGCTTCGAAACCGTCCGAGAAGATAAGGTCTTGTCTTTTTATTTCTTGGGATTTTGAGGACCCATTTCCCGTCCTGGCTTAGAAACACCTCCGACTGGCTTCCTCTGCCCCATGAAAAAAAGGATTGATCGAGAGCGGAGTTTGTTTTGAGATCCAAAGTCTTGCTCTGGGAACTTTTCTTTTCTACGGGATAAAGAAGCCGAAGGGAGGGCCCCCGAAGCTCCTTCCACCCTTTCGGCAGAGAAAAAGCAACAAGGCATAAAACGACGATCAATCCGAAACGGCGCATATCTCTTCCAGTCGCTGGTCAAAACGGTTTAAAAGCGCCGGGTCGAGACTGCCGAGCCATTCGCGGATGGGGCCGGTACTCTCTTTCATAGGCTCGTTTCCATCAAGATCCGCCTTGCGATAAAAACTTCCGATATCGATCTGCACCCCCCTTTCCCCATCCCACGCAAAGTTTTTCATGAACGAAGGGTCTTTATTGAAAATCCCAAGCTCCGCCCTCTTTTTCAAAATGGCCAAAAACGCATCGAATATCCGATCTACCCGCTCGCTATCCCCCGCCTTCACCGCTGCCAAAAACTGGGGCATCATCAGTGCCTTTTTTTCTTGCAGGGCAAATACAATCCGGTTCAAGTCGACTTCATAAGTCCTGCCCAGCTTATCGATAAGAGTTGTATGTCCTAAAAATGTTCCCGTATCTCCGACGTGCAGATAGAGAAGGGCCGTCTCTTCCTGCAACGCTTCGGCTGCGATTTGAAAACTGTCTAAAACGAACGCCTTCCGTTTCAGTCTCTCTTTTTCAATCGATTCTCTTTTCTCTTCAAGAAACGAAAACGGGACTTTCCAAATGAAGGGGATTTCATAGCGGTCAAAGCGGGGGATCTTGAGCACAAACCGCCGATCAGGGCTCTCAAACGCATAGCACTGCCTTCCTCTTCCGAGGTAATGAAACGGCCCCTTCAACCATTCAGCAGAAAAAGGGTTCGACTTCTCTGAAACGGGCAATGCGTATCCGATCCGGCGGATACTGAAGCCGTCTTTTAAAAAGTACCAAAATTTCCCCACCGCTGCCGATGAGAAAATGATCAAACAGAGAACCGTCAGTCTACAAAAAAACATGCGCGCCCAAGCGTACAGAATCTTCCCATTATGTTGCAACGCGAGCCCAACTTGCGATTAAAAATTTAAGTAAGGTAATGTGATCGAAAATTCTCCTTACAGGTGACGCCATGCCGTATATTTCTGCAGATTTCCCTCGACCTCCATTTGTACAGTTCGTCCCTCCCAGAAACGAAATTGCAGCCCCTTTCTCTTTAATGATCAAGCTCCTTCCGGCGCCGGCCACCCATTACTCGATCCGCCTGGCAGGCCGAGGGGACAAGAGCTTCTCACTTGTCCAGGCGCTTGCGAAGGCGGGTAAACTGCCGCACCTCTTTAAACAATCTCCGCCGATGAAACCGGCTCCTCTGGCAACGGTCCTGGAAATCCCGCCCGCCGACAGCGGAATCAAGGAAATCCCTTATAACGAGCTGGTCTGCACGGAAGCCGACAGGCAAAACATCGCCTACATCATCCGGACCATGGGGGAAAACGGAAAACTCTCTCTTCTCTTTAAACAGGGCGAGCTCAAACGGGTGGGCTCCGAAATCAACCATGTCCATCCCCTGAAATTCCTCGAGGCGATCTTTTCGACCCCGGCGCTAAAAGATCATATGAGGAAAATCCAACACGACTATTTCAAGTGGAACGGTTTTTTAGACGGTCTTGTCCCGAGTCTGAACAGCCAGACGGATCAGGGTAAACTGATGCAATACGTAAATGAGTTCGCCAAACAGGTCGATTCCACCCCCGAAGCACTCGCGCCTTATTTCCAATCCAGAGACTGGGAGGGCCTCATCCGCTACCTGACAAATCATTAACTCTCCTTCTGAGAAAGCAATGTTTTATATTCGCACATAATTTGCTCCAGAATCCTTCGTTCAGGAGGAGGGAGATACTGTCCCACCGGTTGCAGATTGTGCTCAATCCGCTCGGTGCGAAGATGATTCATGAGATCCAATGCCACATCATGAACGAGTCCCGCAACCCAAACATACCGCAAATAGGAAGCGATTTGACCGAAGAGGTTCGGAGCTTCCACCAGGTGGGGGTAGAAAAGGGCCCACGCCACGTCGTTGGAGCCAACCGGCGTGATCCGATTCTCACGAAACCACTGATCCAGCAAATCTCTCAATTCTTGATTGAATCGAATTTTTTCGATGTTTCGACCGCAATACGGGAGGGGACAACGGGCCGTTTGCCGTAAGCTCGCAAGCAGGGCTTCATCAACCGTGTGCCCGCAGCCAAATATTACGGGTTTCCATAAGATGCGCTGGCTTACAGGACAAATGAATTGGCTCGGAATTGCATCAGGAACGAATGACAGACCTTACCCGCCCTTCTTTCACAGATCCGCCTCTTGGAATTTCAAGCATCATGAGGTCGCCGTTCTGGATCCTCAGCTCGGGCAGCGGCTGCCGAGGCTCTTGCGACAACTCTATGCCCGTAAGCTCGATCGCCACCGCATTCATCAGCATGAGGTGGCCGTACACGAAGACCGTTTCCTTTTGCCTCAGTTGCCCGAGAACCTTCGATAGGCCGTCGAGCGCTCTTTCTGCTACTTCGGAATAAGATTCTCCCACCGACACCTTGGGCGCAGTCCATTTTTCTTTGGGAGAGAGTTTTTCCCATCGCCCGTAGTCCGCCTTATAGCCGGGATCCTCTTTGCTCTTCCCTTCAAAGGTCCCCGATCCAAGCTCGAGAAACTCTGTATAAGCTGTCGTGGAAAGCCCCAATCGATTGGCCAGACAGCGGGCCGTATCGATCGCCCGTATGGCTGTCGAGGTCACAAGGAGCGGTTGGAGACGCCCTATTTTCGACGCCATCTTCTCCGCCAACTCCACTGCTTGCCATTTCCCTTTTTCCGTTAGCTCGACATGAGGGCTCTGTCCTTGCGTATAGCGAACCCCATTTTGCGAAATGTTGAGGGCGCTTTCGCCGTGACGTACAAAATAAACGCGGACAACCTCATCGTCGGATCCCGGAAGATCCGGCAACCCATCCAACCGAACGTATGAAACAGGAAAATTTGGAGTGATCATAACCTTCCCTTTTTAAAAGGGGGGCATTTTTGCAAATGTTCCCATAAAAATCCAGGGTTTCCAAAGGGCACGCCCAATGGTTAAGGATTTTAAGGGGCGAAGCCCCTTAACACGCCGGCGCGGCGACGGAGACCTGGAGGGCGAGGCCCCCTTCGGAGGTTTCTTTGTAGATGCTCTTCATATTTTCTCCGGTCTCGCGCATGGCGCGGATGACGGCGTCGAGAGAGACGCGGTGGCTTTTGCCGTCGGCGCGCATGGCGAGCTTGGCGGCGTTGATCGCTTTGAGGGCGCCCATGGTGTTCCTCTCGATGCAGGGGATCTGGACGAGGCCTCCGACGGGATCGCAGGTGAGGCCGAGGTTGTGCTCCATGCCGATCTCGGCGGCGTTTTCGACCTGTTCGATGCTGCCGCCCATGACGGCGGCGAGGGCTCCTGCGGCCATCGAGCAGGCGACGCCGACTTCACCTTGACAGCCCATCTCGGCTGCGGAGAGGGAAGCGCCTTCTTTGTAGAGGATCGCGAGGGCTGCTGCAGTAAGGAGGAAGACGACGACGTCGTCTTCGCTGAAGAAAGGCTCGTATTTTTCTGCGTAGTGGAGCACGGCGGGAATGATACCGGCGGCGCCGTTCGTGGGGGCTGTGACAACTCTGCCGCCGGCGGCATTCTCTTCATTGACGGCGAGGGCGAAGAGGCTGACCCATTCCATCACGAGAGTCGGATCTTCATCTCCGGCTATGAGAAGCTGCCGGTAGAGGGGGCCTGCGCGGCGAAGGACGCGAAGGCCGCCCGGGAGCTCGCCTTCAGCACGAAGAGAGCGTTCGACGGACGCTTTCATCGTATGCCAGATGTTCAGGAGCCCTTTCCGGATCTCCTCTTCGGTCGAGCGCGTTTTCTCATTCTCCAAAACGAGTTCCCAGATGGAAAGACCTGTTTGCCTGCAGTGGTTTAGAAGTTCTTCCGCCGTCTTAAAAGGGAAAGGAACCTGCCAACCGGACGCGCTGCTCCCCTGCGTGGCTTCGTGCTGATCGACGACAAAGCCGCCGCCGACCGAATAATAGACTTGCGTGTAGATCTTCTTTCCTTCGGCGTTGAACGCGCTCATCTTCATCCCGTTCGAGTGGAAGCGAAGCCGTTTGCCCACTCGGAAGAGAAGGTCTTTTTCGGGATCGAAGAGGATCGGATAACGCCCCATGAGAAGAATTTCCCCCGGCTGCTTGAGGCCTGCTCTGCGCTCTTCCGCGTAGGCGGGATCGACGCCTTCGGGCGTCTCCCCTTCGAGGCCAAGAAGAACTGCAAGGTCGGTCGCATGGCCGCGGCCCGTCATCGCCAAAGAACCAAACAGCTCGGTCTCGATGCGGACGACATCTTCTAAAAACTCCCGCTCAAACAGCTCAACGAGGAATCGGCGCGCGGCGCGCATCGGACCTACCGTATGAGAACTCGAAGGGCCAATCCCGATAGAAAAAATTTGAAAGACGCTGACCATTGTTACCTCAATTCGGGACAATTTTTTACTGATCTCCACATTCAAATCAAGAGGTAAGCAAATCTTCCATAGAGAGTTAAAATAATTTCTTCACGCTTTCGATCCTGAGCCTCTTTTCCGGGGGGAGGCTCTTTTTGGCGAGGATTTCCTCTATGAGGCGCATCGCCTCGGCGCGCATCCCCAGGAGAAGGGCCGCATCGGTTTTTTGGATCAGTAATTTGTAGTCGTACACCTCCCGCTCGACAAAAGTTCTGTCGGGAGGAAAGGGCAATCCCAGGCCGAATCGAGCGAGCAAATAAGCTAAAAGAGGGGCGCCATGCTCGTTGTACCATTTGGCAAGAAGATGCAGCGGCTCGGCCCTTTGCGGCCGCGCCTCCAGGGCTTTGCAAAACTCGTGGACGGGAGACTCTCCCAGCCTCTCTTGCAAACAGCCGGAGCGGTAATGGGCATAAAACAGCTCCTCGTCCCAATCGCCCATTTTGCACCTTTTTTGATACGCTTCAAGCGCCCGCCTCTCCTCTCTGGCCATATCGTAAGAGAGCGCCGCATAAAACGCCGCCCGCGGCGAGAGAGGATCTTTTTCCAGCATCTCCGCGTCGCGCAAATATTTTTTCGGATCGAGAGATCTGGCCCCATCCTGCCGAACGACGATTTTCGCCCCCGCCAAAATCCCCGCAACCCGCGTTTCTTCTGTCGTCAACTCCTCATGAAGCGCCCCTTTCCACAGCCAGGGCAACCCATTTTTCGCTAAAAAAAGACGCTGGATCTCCGAACCGTTTTCCAGGATGAAGGGGGCAAAGTAGCAGTCCCTGTCAAAGCGGGGCCAGACAAAGCCGGGTTCCGGCGAAAAGGTCTCATCCGCGTCGATGAAGAGAAGGTAATCCCCTTTTCCTCGCGCAAGAGAGAGCGCGGCATTGCGGCAGACCGCGAAGTCGACCCAGGGGCGCTCGTAAAGCTCTCCGGGGATATTCGCAAGAGTTTTTCGGACCGCTTCCTGCGTCCCATCCTCCGATCCCGTATCGATAATGACCCAGAAATCAATATAACCTAACAGCGAACTTAAACATCTTTTAATTACATTGATCTCGTTTCTCGCAATCATATTCAAACAAACAGACATAATAACACCAAATAAAAATAAATTAACAAAAGGAGCTGAATTTTGGCCACTTGAAAAAATGGAAGAGGGCATTTAAACTCATGCTTTAGAAATTTGGAACACCACCCCATGTCGATCAAATATATCTTTATCACCGGCGGCGTCGTATCTTCGCTCGGCAAAGGCTTAACCTCCGCTTCCATCGGCCAGCTCCTCGAGGGGCGGGGCCTTCGGATCGCGATGCTCAAGTTCGATCCTTATCTCAACGTCGACCCGGGGACGATGAACCCGTTCCAGCATGGCGAGGTCTATGTGACCGACGACGGCGGCGAGACCGACCTCGACCTGGGGCACTACTACCGCTTTACGAACGCCTCCCTCACCCGCGCCTCCAACGCGACCTCCGGCCAGATCTATGACGCGGTCATCAAGCGCGAGAGGAAGGGAGGCTACCTCGGCAAAACGGTGCAGGTCGTCCCGCACGTCACCGACGAGATCAAATCGCGCATCCTCGCCTGCGCCAAACAGGAAGAGAACGTCAACGTCGTCCTCGTCGAGATCGGCGGAACCGTCGGCGATATCGAGTCGCTCCCCTTCATGGAGGCGATCCGCCAATTCCGCTATGAGCGACCAAAAGACTGCATCAACATCCACCTGACCTACGTCCCCTATCTCAAAGCCGCCGGCGAAGTGAAGACGAAGCCGACCCAGCACTCAGTGCAGGCGCTCCGCGAGATCGGCATCATCCCCGACATCATCCTCTGCCGCTGCGAACAGGCCCTCTCCGACGAGCTCAAAGGGAAGATCTCCCTCTTCTGCAATGTCCCCCAGGAAGCGGTCATCGACGAGAAAGACGTCGAACAGAGCGTCTACGAAGTGCCGCTCGATCTTCACCGCCAAAAAACCGACGAAATGATCTGCCGGATGCTCGACCTCCACACCCCGTCCGCCAAGCTCGACGGCTGGAAAAAGATGCTCGACGTCGTCCTCCGCCCGAACAAACCCCTCGTCCGGATCGGGATCGTCGGCAAATACATCGACCACCAGGACGCCTACAAGTCGGTCTTTGAAGCGCTCTATCACGGCGCGATCGCCAACGGCGCCCAGATCGAGATCGTCCGCTTCGAATCGGAGCGGATCGTCGAAGGGGGCTCCGTCGACGCGGCCATCGCCGGCTGCGACGGCTACCTCGTCCCCGGCGGCTTCGGAGAGAGAGGCTGGGAGGGCAAAGTCCTCGCCGCCCGCTACTGCCGCCAGAACAAGATCCCCTACTTCGGCCTCTGCCTCGGCATGCAGGTAATGCTCGTCGAATTCGCCCGCCACGCCCTCAACCTCGACGGCGCCCACTCGACCGAAGTCGATCCCAACACGCCCCACCCGGTCGTCTCCATGCTGAGCGAGCAAAAGAACGTCCAAAACCTCGGCGGCACGATGCGCCTCGGCGCCTACCCGTGCGACATCGCCCAAAACAGCCTGGCCTCCGAAGCCTATGGCAAGCCGCTCATCTGGGAGCGCCACCGCCACCGCTACGAATTCAACAACGGATACAAAGACGCCTTCGAGGCCGCCGGCATGCGCTTTTCAGGCACGCTCCACAACGGCGCCCTCTGCGAGATCTCAGAGGTCAAAGACCACCCCTGGATGCTCGGCGTACAATTCCACCCCGAATTCAAATCCAAGCCGACAGAACCACACCCCCTCTTCGTGCAGTTCGTCAAGGCTAGCCTCCTCTCCTCCCAATCCAACCCCCAGAAAAAACATGCCGCGCATTGCAGCTGTTGACTTCGGACTCAAACGGACAGGCCTCGCCATCTCCGACGCCCAAGGCATCGTTGCGCTCCCCCTAAAAATACGCCCGGCCAACACGCCCGCAGCCATCCTCGCAGCCCTCGCTGCCTACGCCCCCGCAACCATCCTCGTCGGCCTCCCCCTCCTCCTCAACGGCACCAAAGGAGAGATGGCCCTCGCCGCCGAACGCTTCGCCGCGGCCCTCCAAGCCCTCACCTCCACCCCCGTCGAATGCGTCGACGAGCGCCTCACCACCGCGGCAGCAAACCGCGCCCTCAAAGAAATGGGCCGCAGCCGCAAGCAGGGCACCCAAGTCGTCGACTCCCTCGCCGCCACACTGCTCCTCCAAGCTTATTTGGACCGCAACGCATGACCCAGCTTCTTAAGGGGCTTCGCCCCTTAAAATCCCCACCAAAGGACTGCGTCCTTTGGAATCCTTTTATTTTTTTGCTCGCAGCGAGCAAAAAAATACAGGGTTTCCAAAGGGCTTGCCCTTTGGCGGGTTTAAGGGCGGAGCCCTTGCATAGTATTCCAACAATCTTTCAATATACGGAAATATGAATCCTCTTGATGAGCCAGGGCGCTCGGCCCGCAACATCGACCCGTGTGTCCTTGTGATTTTTGGGGCTACGGGCGACCTCACGGGGCGCAAGCTTGCCCCTGCAATCTACAACTTGGGCAAAGACGGGATGCTCCCTGCGAACTTCGCGTGCGTCGGCTTTGCGCGGAGGGAGAAGAGCCACGAGGAGTTCCGCCAGGAACTGAAGGCCGATGTCGCCGAGTTTTCGAGGACGAAGCCCTTGGACGAGGGGTTTTGGAGCGGCTTTCAGGAGCAGCTCTTCTACCACCGCTCCGATTTCGATT
>DAIDLB010000227.1 GCA_027449725.1 Chlamydiota bacterium | reverse complement strand
GCACCAGAAAAAAATAGTATGAAGACCCTCAGCGACAGGATCGATCTTGCTCTCTTGGAAAAGCGGCGGGTCTTTCTTTCGGACGCTGTTGATTCGGACAGCGCCAAGGACGTAATCCGCAAGCTTTGGTACCTGGAACATATCGCTCCCGGCAAGCCGATCCTCTTTGTGATCAACTCGCCCGGCGGCTCCGTCGATTCCGGCTTTGCGATCTGGGACCAGATCAAGATGATCTCGTCTCCGGTCAGCACGCTTGTGACGGGCCTCGCCGCGTCGATGGGCTCGCTCCTGTCGCTCTCTGCGGCCAAGGGCAAGCGCTTCGCGACGCCGAACGCCAGGATCATGATCCACCAGCCGCTCATCTCGGGCGTGATCCGAGGTCAGGCGACCGACCTCGATATCCAGGCGAAGGAGATGCTTAAGACGCGCGCGATGATCGTCGATATCTATGCCGAATCGACGGGCAAGGACGCGCAGACGATTGAGAAGGCGATCAACCGCGACAACTGGATGTCCTCGAAAGAGGCGAAGGCGTTCGGCCTTCTCGACGGGATTGTCACCAGCTTGAAGGATCTCGAGAAGCTGCACGGCAAAGAGTGATCGACCTTTCTTTTTCCAAGTATGAGGGCGCGGGCAATGACTTCATCGTCATTGATGACCGCGCCTCTTTTTTTCCTGTCCGGGACGCGGATTTGATCCGGAGGCTTTGCGATCGACGCTTTGGCGTCGGCGCCGACGGCGTTTTGCTTTTGCAACAGGATCCGGAGGCAGATGCCCGGATGCGCATCTTCAATAGCGATGGGAGCGAAGCGGAAGGATGCGGCAACGGGACGCGCTGCTTTGTCCGGTTTCTGGAAGATCTGGGAATGTGTCGCGCGTGCTACCGGATTGCTGTAGGGGGGAGGATCTTGTCTGCCGAGCTGCAAGGCGGCCAGGTGAGAGTGGAGATGGGCGCGGTGAGCGGATGGGATTGCCATTCGATCGATGGGCAAGATATCCATTTCGTCGATAGCGGCGTGCCTCATGCGGTCTGGTTTGTCCCCGATGTGAAGGAGATTGCCTTGCATGAGGTGGGGCCGATCCTCCGGCGCAACCCTCTCTTTGGCCCTCGGGGCGCCAATGTCAATGTGGCGACGGTCCATGGCGAATGCGTGCACGTGAGAACGTTTGAGCGAGGCGTGGAAGGAGAGACTCTGGCATGCGGTACGGGGGCAACGGCTGTGGCGGCGATCGGCGCCCGGCTCTATGGATGGGATAGCCCGGTGCGGATCCGGTATGCAGGAGGCGATCTCGATATTCATTTCGATGGCTCGCTGAACCGCATCTGGATGGCCGGGCCCGCACGCAAGGTCTTTGAGGGTAGAATTAGTCTATAGTCATTGTCATGGCTGCCTGCAATGCCAGGCCGCTGATGTCCAGTATAAGACCATCGGTAAGAGTGAGCTTTGGTGTGTTTGGGCGCGCGAGCGCATTTGTCACAGAAATTCCTGTATAGCAAACGAGCAGCATTTTTTTTCGCGGGCCTATAGGGACGTAGCAACTATGGGCCCGCGAAAAAAATAACAAACTGGCGGCCTCCTCCTCCGGATCTGCTCGCCAAAAAACGTGCAAAGTCGAGGTTATGATAATTATTTATTGTTGCAACGTTTTAGTTTACTGGCATTCGGTGGTTTTTCTTTTTATATTTGATTTGTGAATTCAATAAGCACAAAGATTTTTGTTGCCTCTTCAAATTATTTGGATATAACAGGTAGCCGTTATACCTGTTCATCTGCGGGCATCGTATATAAAACCCAAGGAATGGAGAGCCTTGTTTCGAGGATCTGCAGGATCGCATCTTGGCTCTTCATCCTATCCTTTGGATGCGCTTACCTGGCGCGCGCTCTGACATCAATGCCTGTGTCTGTGATTCAGCAGCACCCCTCCAGTCCGAAACCCAGCAAGGCCGACGTTTTGGCCA
>DAIDLB010000226.1 GCA_027449725.1 Chlamydiota bacterium | reverse complement strand
TTGCGGTTATAGAAATAGGCGCCAATGTTCATGCCGCCCCAGCCCAGCGGCAGCATTGGATTGTCAAAGTACAACACATCCGGGTTGTGCTGGTCCACCAGGAGCAGCTCAACTCTTTCCTGTCCGACTATTTGAAGGCATTGAAAGACTACGCCAACGGCCAGGGCGCGGGATCAAGGGACGACTATCTCAACGACCAGCTGCAAAGAGAACTCGATGGGATCTGCCGGGAATTCTCCGACGTGCTCGTGGGCGAATTCCTCCCTACCCACATCTCCTTCTTCCAGGGATGGAAAGACAGCCCCTACCTGATCGTCCGACTCCTGACAAAGATTTTCGCCTATTTCCCCGAAATCTGGCTCACTTCGTTGATCAATACGGAATTGAGAAAACAGATTCCCGTTGTGATCCAAACGCAGATCAAAGAAAAGACCGTCCAGGAAGACCAGCGGAGAGATCTCCTGTTCTCCACGGCCATTACCAACGGAATCATCGGACAGCTCCAAAAATTACAGGCGCAGCTCAAACAATCCCAGCTTCCCAGAACGCCCGTCGGACAGATTCCCGGCACAGAACTCTTGCCGACAGTCGCCACGCAGCTCCTCGAAGTCTCCCGTCTCAATCCTTGCAAAACGCGGGAACAACTCTTCGAGCAACTCAATAAAAAAAGACCTCTATACGACATCACTCCGCAGCTCAAGGCGAGCTTAGTCGATGGTTGCCGCGAATTCTTCTCCTACTTCTCCGACCCGACCCATTCAGAAGAATTCATCTCCGAACTCTTGACCCTTGTCACAGATCAATATACCAGCACCGCTCCGGTGACGGACAAAGAATGGAAAACAGCGCAGGAAGAATATGAGCAGGTGTACGACGAAATGCTTGAAAATGCCGGTGAGATCTTCCGCGCCATCTCCAGAGACTCCGTCGCCAAGGAAATGCAGGGCCAGCCCGAAGAGATCGAAGATCTCCTGGCTGAGCAGTTTTGCCACGGCGAACAGCAGCTATGGACAAAGACGGCCGACCTGCTCCAAAATACGCTTGCAGGCATGCAGAAAAAACTCGATGAAATTCCCCTCAGCAAAACGCTTACGCCTCTCCCCGCTCCCGATAAATCAATTTTCGACGATCTGGAACAGCTCAGAGCGCACATTATTTCCAGACGATCCTCTCTCCTTTCGCATCTAAAAGAAAGCGAACAGTTTCCGAATTCAATCCAGCGGGGAATCGAAGCGACGATCGATCCGCTCGTTCAAGACCTCAACATCCTTCTCAATCAAGTCAACAAGTTGAAAAAGATCCAACAAAAACTCGACGACGAATCTCTCGCAGCACACAGCTTGGAAATGCTGAAAGACGCCCATTCCCAATATACATCGATCAAGAAACTCGACGAGTTTTCCAAACTCTGGCCTGCATATGAAACAGCAATCGAAGAGTTGGCGAAGGCTAAAAAAGAAACAACTCCGATTGCAGAATATCGAAAAGAGCTTGAGGCAGCGCACCTTCATCTGCAAACGGAAATGCACAGCGTCCGCAACCTCTATTCTCTTGGCCAGGATAACGGTCTTTTCACCCAATTTGCCGTTGCTCTCGAAGAAAATTTAAGAGAACCCAGCCTCCTCTTCTCACCCCGCAGGCTGCGCGCGCAAATCGCCATTCTATGCCGAGTGTTGCCCGCACCTGAAAACGAACAAATTCTCTCTATTGTCGATGCGATGAGAAACGCCAAATCCATTCCGGAGCTCCGCAAGCATTGGGGAGCTCTAAAAGCCTTGCTGCTGCCGATCTATGAATCGCATGTGGCCAAACAGGCAGCTGCATCTGCAACGCTAACGGAAAAACTACAAACTGCGGAAGGCTGGATCGAGGAACATCTGCAAGCCGCCAGCGCATCTGCGAAAGCGGAGAAAGAGAAGCTGTCCGATTATTTGACAGAGATGAACCAGAACATCCTTCCCCACCTGAAAAGCGGGATTACGAACATCCAGCCGAACCGGGATGAAAGTCTGCGCGACCGGGCGGCTCGCTTCATTAAGAACTATCCGGAAATTGGTTGCGGACTTATCGGCCTTATCGGAACCGGCGCGGCTTCATATATTCTGAGCTCTATAGAGCTGCCCATCATCGGACCGATCGGCCCTTGGATTCCTCCTGTAGTCGGCATGGTCAGCGGCGCTATTTCAAGCCTGACAGGCAACCCGAACGAGCCGCCCCCTCGTGAAACAGCGACCAATGACAACGCGCAATCAAACGATCCCAATAAAACAGATACAATCCGAGACCGTCTAATGCTGGCCGGAGCGACGAAAGCCGCCGTCGGAGCTATCGCCGGCAGGGTGCTTGATCTAAATTACCCCGGCGCATCGCAAGTAATTACACCTCTGGTGGCAGGGGTTGCCGGATACAACGCTCCCCGAATCACAACAGGACTTGCCGACAAGCTCGTCTATCCGCAAGTCCAGGTCGTCTTCAACAACCTCTTCGACTTCAGCAGGTCGCCAATTGTCCGGCATCGGCTGCTTGTCGATTCGCTCGCAGCCATCAATTCAGCAAATCGGAAGGCTTGAACGAAAATCTCTTGATTTCCTAGTGTGGCGATATGTTGAGACTTCTTCATATCATCGCGACTCCCCGCGGAGAGGAATCGAGGACGCTGCAGATCAGCGAACCCTTCCTCGCCGCGTTTCTCGAAAAAAATCCCGGCTGGATCGTCGACGAATTGGATTTAGGAAATGAAGCTCTCCCCTCTCTTTCCATGAAAAGCGTCAGCGGCAAATACGTCCTCTTACAGGGAAAAGAGATCTTCGGCAGCCTGCGGGAGAGCTGGGCGGAAATCCTCCAGCATATCGAGCGGTTCAAGACGGCCGACCTCTTTTTACTCAGCGTCCCCATGTGGAATTTCTCCATTCCGTACATGCTCAAACACTATATCGACCTCATCGTCCAGCCGAGATACCTTTTCCGCTACAGGGAAGACGGGAGCGTGGAAGGGCTTGTCAAAAACAAGAAGATGATTGTCATCACAAGCCGCGGCGGCTCGTATGGCGGAGAATTGGAGCGCTTCGACCATCAGGAGCCCTATCTACGGACGATCTTTGGTTTTATCGGGATTTCCGATATCGTCTTTATCCGAGCAGAGCCGATGGACATGGGAGAGGAGATGCAAAAGCGAAAAATCGTGGAAGCGAAAGAGGCCACCCTCAAACTCCTGGCGGATTTTCATGCCTAGAGACCTTCCCATCGGCAACGGAAACATTCTCGTCGCCTTCGACCAGGATGCGATCCTGCGGGAATTCTATTTCCCCTACGTCGGGCAGGAAAACCATACCAAAGGCGAGCGGTTTCGCTTCGGCGTTTGGGTCGACGGTCATTTCCGCTGGATTCCCGACGGCTTCACGGTAGAGAGGCGCTATCTCGACGACACGCTTGTCACAGACGTGTTATTTAGAGGAATGGATCTGACGATCCGGGTCAACGCTCTCGTCGATTACGAAAAAAACCTCTATCTACAAAAAATAACGGTAGAAAACGAGCTGGAGAGAGGTAGGGAGGTGCGCCTTTTTTTCGCGCACGACTTCCATCTCTACGGCAATGAGATCGGCGATACGGCCGCTTTCAAGCCGGAACAAAACTGCCTTCTCCACTACAAGGACGAGCGTTATTTTCTCATCAATATCCGGGCGAACAACAAATTCGGGATCGATCTCTTTGCCACAGGCAAAAAGGAACGGGAACTGCAAGGAACCTGGAAGGATGCTGAGGACGGCCTCCTCAGCGGCAACCCCATTGCCCAGGGCTCGGTCGATTCGGTCGCCGGGATCCCGCTTACGCTTTTGCCCAAAGGAAGAGAGAGCTGCTTTTACTGGATCGCTGCAGGAACAAACTGGAAAGAGGTGAGCCTCCTCGATCTCTTTGTCAGGAAAAAGACGCCGGAAACCATTTTCCAGAGAACGTCCAATTTCTGGAAGCTCTGGGCCACCCAGGAAAAGCTCAACCCGAAGCTTCTTCCTGAAAAGGTTCTTTGGCTCTACAAACGGAGCCTTCTCATCTGCCGCACGCAGATCAACAACTGCGGCAGCATCATCGCCGGCAACGATTCGGACGCCGTCGACTTCAATAGCGACACCTACAGCTATATGTGGCCGCGCGACGGCGCGCTCGTCGCCTATGGCCTCGATCTGGCAGGCTACGACATCACCCGGAGCTTCTACCAGTTCTGCGCGAAAATTTTGACGGAAGAAGGCTATTTTCTCCACAAATACACTCCCTCAGGCGCGCTCGCCAGCTCTTGGCATCCTTGGATCAAAGATAAAAAGCCGCAGCTCCCTATCCAGGAAGATGAGACGGCGCTTGTCCTCTGGGCCCTTTGGAACCACTACAAGATCTTCAAGGACCTTGAGCTGATTAAGACCCTCTACAACCCTTTTATCCGGAAGATGGCCGACTTCCTGATGAATTACCGCGACTTGAAGACCGGCCTTCCTCTTCCAAGCTTCGACCTCTGGGAAGAGCGGCAGGGAATTTTGACCTTCACCGTTTCTGCGGTGTTCGGAGGGTTGATGGCCGCCGCCCATTTCGCCGCCCTCTTCGGTGAAAGCGGCCTCGCGGAGGAGTACCGGCAAGGGGCGGAAGAGATGCGCAGCGCCATGGACGCGCACCTCTATCTGGAAAAAGAGAGGCGCTTTGCCCGGATGATCCGATTTCATCCAGACGGGTCGAAAGAAATCGACGCCGCGCTCGATGCGAGCCTCTATGGAATCTTTGCGTTTGGCGCCTATGATGCAAACGACGAGAGGGTCAAAAGCACCATGGACCAGATCCGGGAAAAACTTTGGGTCAAAACGGATGGCGGAGGACTTGCCCGTTACGAAAATGACCCTTATTACCGGCGAGGAAATGAACCAAACCCCTGGTTCATCGCAACGCTCTGGATGGCCCAATACGCGATTGCCAAGGCCAATAGCCTAGCGGATCTGCAAAGCGCCCTTGAGATCCTGGAATGGGTAGCCAATCGCGCCTTGCCCAGCGGAACCCTGGCCGAACAGATCGATCCCAACACACTGGAACCTCTTTCGATCTCCCCTCTCACTTGGAGCCATGGCAGCTATATTATTGCCGTCCAGGAATATCTCAATAAACGGATTGAAATTGAAAAGTGCCCTTCTTGCAACATGCCGAAATTCTCTAAATATTTATAGGCTCTTGTTTTAAACCTAAAAGCATGCTAAAATACTTAAAATTTTGATCCCATTTGGAACGGTATGTCCATAAGCCCTACAAACACCCATCGAGCAGCCTTAAAGAATTTGAAAGACAGCCTTTATCCATTTGCCGAGAATGACAAATTAAAGGATTTACTTAATCGAGTTGAATTCACGGTCGCAAAATGCGGCTTCGGCGCGTCCGCCAATCCCGCCCACGATACCATTGCCCTCGATCCTTCTCTCTTTCAAGGCGCCACCCCTTCTTCATTCGCAGTCGAATCCGCACTCTTTGAACTGGTCAATCTTTCTCAAAAAAGCTACTTCCAGTCTCTCGTCAACAGAATCGATAAGCTCGATCCGGATGAGTTTGTAAAAGACTATGAACACATAGAATATCAAACCGCCTTGATCTGCAAAAGAATCCTTCAAAAAAAACTTGCGCCCGATCAGTGGGACGCCTATCCATTGGTTTATACAACGGATTCATTCCAGCTCCACTATCTGATTCAACAGCTATCCGGCCATTCTCAAAAGATCTATGAAAGGTATAAAGACCGCTTCAGCACGAACGAAACCTATTGCGGCTCCTGGCAGATGCCGGCCGAAGAAGAAGACAGGCAGATCTTGATCGAACTTCTCAGTTTAAAAATCGGGTCGGAATTTCAAGATACAGGCTTCGGCAAAAACGCCGAAGCCTCTTATAAACAGATGAAAAATGGAGTTCTCAACAACCCGTATTACAGCAATTTAACAGCCTACATTCAAAAAATCGAATCGATTACTCCTCATCCACCCCAAATAAAAAATCATCAATAACAACGTCATCACTTACCGGGCCGCTTTGTCTTGCTCTGACCGGCTTCTCTTCCTTAAGAAAATCGCTTAGCGGATACTCCGAATAAGTTGCGAGCATCTGGTCGATCAACTTTTCCAAACCATTATCCGTTTTTTGCGCGCCGTTCAGAACGTCATCCATCTTTTCCTTGATATAGCTCTTGAATGATCTTCTCCCTGTATTTCCTTCCATCATCCAGACAGTGAAGTGTCCATATACCTCTGCAACGACATCAACGCCCCCCCGGCGAGTAAAATAGTTTTTTGTGGTCAACTCCTGGATCAGGGGATCCTCCCTGAGATTTTGGCTATCGACGCCGAAATTATCCAAAGAAAGGCTCGTCTTCTTAATAAAAATCATAAACTGATCTAAATCCACAGGAAGCTTGCAAGAGGAATGTCTAACGCTAAAGATTTTTATGAGCGCCTTCAATAACTCTTTATTTGCCTCAGGGTTGTCGATAAGCGCTCCATATTCCAAAATCATATTCGATCTGGCTTGAAAACACCCCCCGTCGCTCAAGGCGAGCTGAAAGAAAATGGGCAGTAGATTCTTTCGTCGCGCATGACCGTAAGCATAGGCTAAAACTTTCGCCGTAGCCTCTACGGACGTTAGGAAGATTTCAGGCGAAAAAACCCCGTTTTCATCCTGGTAATTGTCCTCGTGAAACCCGAGGTGATGCCGCTTCAAAAATTCGACCAACTCTTGATAGCACTCCCGATCGCCATTTTTAAATTTATTGAGGACGCGTTCAAAGAGCATAAAAGCCTGTATCGTGACCTCTCCATTCTTTCGAAATTTCTCATTCAGCTGATTTGATTTGATCTCCGACAGCATCCGCGTGTACATTCCGATCGCCCCACTCTCAATCGAACGAACCAGATTGCGGTTTGGCGAAGTTCTAATGGACACAACGCGATCAATCGGCTCGAGGAGGGGAGATCCTCGCTCCCCAATTTCGGAAAATACCGACTCCGCCACTTCACCCGTTCTGACGCTTAAAGAATTTTCTTCTTCTTTTTCAATTTCTTTTTCACGTATAGGAGAACTTCTCTCACTTGAACTAATTAATTCTGACGCCATAATCCCCCTCCCTTTTTTTAATACTAAACATTAATAATACCTTATTAATAAATACAATTCAATCAATAAATTAAATACTATTACAAATATAATATTTTTTACCTTTAAGTCGGGTGATAAATATGCTATACAGGAAGGCATGAGCGCATCCGGTTTTTTTGTCGCGGCAACTGGCCAAAACGTTGGGAAGACGACAAGCTGCCTCGGCCTTGTATCAGGACTACAAAAGCGGCTCGGCTCCGTCGGATTTTTAAAACCGGTAGGTCAAGAGCATGTGACTACAGCGTCTGGAAATCCGGTCGATAAAGACGTCATCTTGTTTAAAGACCATTTCCATCTGAAAGAGACCTGCGAAGAGATGAGCCCGGTCCTATTTCCAAAGGGCTTTACGCGCGGCTATCTCGATGGAAAGATCGATCATGGCGATATGACGGAGCGGATCCAAAACGCCTACCAGGCAATCTGCCGGCACTCCAAGATCACTGTCATTGAAGGGACCGGACATACCGGAGTCGGCTCGATCGTCGATTTGAATAACGCGCAAGTCGCCAAAATGCTTGGCGTACAGGTTTTGCTCATTGCACCGGGAGGTCTCGGTTCGAGCTTTGACGAATTGGCGCTCAACATCCAGATGTGCAAGCACCACGGCGCTCCCGTCGCAGGGGTAATCCTCAACCGCGTCCTGGAAGACAAGCGGGAGATGATCCTCGAGTACATGACAAAAGCGCTGAGCCGCTGGAACATTCCACTCCTCGGCTGCATCCCCTATAATGCGTTCCTCAGCTCCCCATCGATGCAAGACTTCGAACTCCTTTTTCAGGCGGAGCTTGTAACGGGAAAAAACCACCGCCTCCGCCACTTCAGACATATCCGGCTGGTGGCCAGCTCGGTAGAAATTTACAAATCGATGATTGTCCCTCATCAGCTGATTGTTACACCCGCAGGCCGCGAAGACATCATCCTGGCCACGCTCACCCGCTATTGGGACACAAAAATCGCCCATGCGGGGGAAGACCTCGAAATCGGGATGATCCTGACAGGCAGGCAGCCCCCCAAGGACTCGCTCGTCGAACAGATCAAGCGGGCCGATATTCCGCTGCTCTACGTTCCTGTCAGTTCGTTTATCGCCATGAAGATGATTGGAAGCCATATTTCGAAGATCCGGACAGAAGATACCGTCAAGGTGCGCCAGGCGATCCGGCTGGTGGAAGGGCATGTCGACTTTGACCGCTTATTGTCCACTGTGAAAACCGATTGAAGATCTCCTCCGCATCTAGATCGCGCATGC
>DAIDLB010000225.1 GCA_027449725.1 Chlamydiota bacterium | reverse complement strand
ACCCCCGCAAAAAGAATCGAAAAGCGGCTCAAAAGAACCCGAAAATCGACTGAACCTCCTCGTGACTACACCCCTTAGTATATCTATACAGCTCTCTCAGCGGCGAGGGAGCGTTTGGCGACCTGGGCGAGGGCTGCCGAGGCAATGATCGCGCCGAAGAACCAGACCCAGCGGACGCCTTTCATGAGGTCGAAGGAGGCGAATTCTTCCATGAGGTTGCCGGCGAGGATGATGGCGAGGATGGGGGGTGCGAGGACACGGAGGAAGAAGCGGTTGAGGTTCCAGCGGCCGCGCCAGACGGGGTCGCGGGAGATCTCGAGGGAGCCGAACTGGAAGGCGGCGATGAGGATGAGTCCGCCGATGAGCATGTTGGTGCCGAGGACCATCGGGGCGAGGGCGTCGATGAGGTGGGACGCGTTGCCCATGCAGAAGAAGAGGGCCAGCCCGGAGATGGCGAAGAGGGAGATGCGGACGGCATTTTTGCGGGTGAGGTTGAACTCCACTTCGACGTTGCCGGCGATGCTCTCGGCGATCGAGAAGAGGCCCGTGATGCCGGCGATGAAGAGGCAGAAGAAGAAGATCGCGCCGACGCTCTGGGAGAGGACGGGGCCGAGGAACTTGAGGATCTTTGGGAAGATGATGAAGCCGAGTTCGAAGGTTGAGTCGCTTGAGGCGAGCGATTCGAAGGGGATGCCTTGGACGTGGCTGATGTGGGCGAGGGTCGCAAAGATCGCGGCGCCGGAGATGAACGAGACGGCGAAGTCGCCGAGGGCGACATAGAGGAGCGCGCGGGGGACGTTGGCGACGGTGCCGGTGTGCCGCGAGTAGCCGACGATGATGCCGAGGCCGAGGGAGAGGCTGAAGAAGAGCTGGCCGAAGACATCGCGCCAGAGCAGCGGGTCGGAGAGGCGGGAAAAGTCGGGCGTGAGGTAGTGCACCCACCCGTCAGTTCCTCCGGGGAGTAAGCTGGCGACTACGGCGAAGAGGGCGACGATGAGAGCGAGGAGCGGCATGAAGAAGGAGCAAACCTTTTCAATTCCGTCGCGGATCGAGCGGGCCATCACGAAGTAGGCGGCGACGGCAGTCGCGACCATCGGGAGGAAAACCCACCAGGAGAGAGAACCGAAGTCTTTGAGGGAGGGTGTGATGTGGAGGAACTGGTTGAGGAAGAAGCCCTGTGTGTCGTCAGCGATGGCCCCCGAGGCGGCGAAGTAGGTGTAGGCGAGGGAGTAGCCGGTGAGGACGATGTAGAAGGCGCCGATGGTGAGACAGGCGATGACGGAAAGCCAGCCGAGGGTTTTACCTGTTTTGCCCCAGACGCGGCTGAAGGCGGTGACGAAGGGCGACTGGGTCTTTTGGCCGATGATCCCTTCGAGGATGAG
Source organism: Chlamydiota bacterium (assembly GCA_027449725.1). Classification (GTDB taxonomy): domain Bacteria; phylum Chlamydiota; class Chlamydiia; order Chlamydiales; family SM23-39; genus JAKBAE01. Next base: position 1,733 of record DAIDLB010000225.1, on the reverse strand, counting down.
GAGGGGGATGCCGAGGATGAAGAGGGCGAGGCAGTAGGGGATGAGAAAGGCGCCCCCGCCGTTTTTGTAGGCTTGGGAGCTGAAGCTCAGAATATTTGCGAATCCGACCGCCGATCCCAATACGGACCAGATGTAGCCGGCCTGCGATTTCCAGCCTGTTTCCAGTTGCACATTTGACATCTTTCTACCCTTGTTCAATAGCGAGAGCTATTGTGCGGCAAAAGGAGATTGTATTCAATCAAAACGGTACTGGACAAATACCTCGGCTTCTCCCCAGGGAAAAGAGACCGTTTTAGACGCTAAAATCCGGAAGGCAGGATGGGATAGAGGCTCTGAAACCGTGATGACGCGGCATCCCTTTGGGAGCTCGAGGCTCTCCTCTTCGGGATGGAAGGTGTAGAGATAGAGGACGGTAGCATCTTGAAGAGGGGCCTCTGAGAGGGAAGACTCGCGGAATTGGAGGTTGGCAAGGCGGAGAAGGCGCGAGAGGAAAGACGCCCTGCCGATGAATGAAGGAACCCTGTCGACGCCAACCGCTCTGCAGCCAATCCAGGCCGCGCTCCAGAAGCAGAGCTTTCCCCGGCCGCAGCCGAGGTCGATCAGGAGGTCGTCCGGGCCAAGACGCACCAGCTGAGCGATCTCTTTCCAGGCGGAGAGAGGCGTCTCTCCATAGGTATGCACATTCCCCTCCCCCAGCCTCTCGAGGTGGCGGCGGCAGATCCGAAAGGGGTTGGAAAAAAGATAAAAGAGGCCTAGTAGAAGGTCGGCGATGGCGAAGCGGGGGTTGCGGTAGAAGAAAAAAATGGTTTTAAGTTGATCGCGCCAAAGAAAAAATTTTATCTTCCAAAAGAGCGGCATGGAAGCAGTATATCAGATTACATAGAAAGAGAGACAGGCCCCAATCGCGAACTGATTTTCAGAGAATCTGCCTTGCCGTCCTGGAACAGATTGATGCCAGCGAGCAAGGAAAGGATGCCCAAAGGATACATCGCCTCGCCCACCATCGTCGCCGATGCGGAGCCAATCAGCAGGCTTGATGCGAAAAGCCCCATACTTGCCATCAGAAAAATCGCGCCGGCAAGCATCAGAGCGCAAGAAGAAACTTGAATGATCCTGTCTTTGATCGTGACCTCCGCCCCTTCTTTAACGGATGGCGTCTCGGGCGGAACAATATGTAATTTTACATTGTATACGGGCAATGTACTTTCTAACATAAGTCACCTTTCTTTTTTCACCTAAATTATCAGCCGAGCCGCATATTAATTCAACACAAACAATCAGATTATACTCAAATAGCCCAATTCCTTTTAATCCTTATTTTGTTTAAACTCTCAGTTCCTTAGGAGTTTTTATGATCTTTTTAGCTATTGCATTGCTTTGTTGTAGCAATGATCTTGTCAGACAAAACGGTGAGAATTTTTTTGAGTATGCTTGCCGGGTTAAAAAATTGGAGTTGAATGAAGCGCAAACCGCAGCTTGCGAACGGTATATCAAAGAGTCGTCCGTTTCCGATCCCTATTTGGCCGCCTTGCAAGACATTGTTCGGGAACAACTGCGAGCCAGAATGGGAATCGTTGAAGTGTCGAATGATTTTTTAGACAAAAAAGTTGCGCGGCTTATGAGGACTTTTTTGAAGGACAAGCTGGAGTTGCACCGGGAAATCCCTCCTGCAATTGATTTGGCCAAGAGGGCCAAGTGGGATCCGCACTATCATGGGAGCGCTCTCTTTGCCG
>DAIDLB010000224.1 GCA_027449725.1 Chlamydiota bacterium | reverse complement strand
AAAAAGAAAAAGGAGTCCAGAGGTGCTCGCTCCTTTGGTAGGGGTTTAAGGGGACGAAGTCCCCTTCGCTAAAACCAGTAGCTGCCGTAGAAGTTGACGAGATAGTGGGTCCAGTGGACGCTGAGCTGTTCTGTGGCTGTGGAGACGGTTTGGGCTGGGGCGGGGAGGAAGAAGTCGCGGAGGGTGCGGACGATGGTCTTGCTGGTGTTGGACCAGGTGGCGGAGCCTTCGAAGTGGGTGCCGAGCTGCCAGTGGTTTTGGGAGCGATACGAGAGATCTGCACCTCCGAGCTGGGTGCGGAGGGTGTTGCCTTTAGTGGAATAGCGGATGGCTGCGGTGTCGACGGCACCGGGGGAGAAGGCAGTGACGGCCTGGGAGAAGGTCTGGCGGAAGTTGAGGTGGATGTACTGGTAGAAGATGTCGAAGCGCCACTCGTCTTTCCAGTAGAAGGCGATCCTTCCTTCCATGTTGGGACCCCACCAGTCTTGCTGGATGGGGCGGGTGAAGGAGAGTGTGGTGAGGCTGCCGGCTTGGGCGCGTCCCATCGGGAAGGCGTTGAAGTGGTTGTAGCTGAGTCCGAGGGCCGGGATAAATGAGAGGCATCCTCTTTGACAGGCGAATTGCCAGAAGGGGATGCGGCATCCGATCGCGGGGAGGACGTCGACGGTGTAGCCGCTGGCGATCGAGAAGGTGCCGAAGTTTTGCTGCGGTGGCTGGAAGGGGGGAAGGAAGCCTTTGAAGGCGAGCTTGCCGTTGATGAGCCAGCCGTAGCTTGCGGAAAGTTTGAGGATGAGCCTCTCCCAGGAGAAGAGCATCTGATAGGTCATCGTCGTCGTGTTGAAGTTGTCGAGGTAGGCGGTGTAGGTCGGCTCGAGGAGCCTTTGGCGGTCGCGCCGGTATCCGACGGCAAAGGAGTTGAACATCTTCCAGCCACGCTCTTCGCAGGGGGGCGTCCAGCCGCATGGCTTCGTGTCGAGGCTTGCGTCCAGGGAGAGGGCGGCGGTGAGTAGGAGTAGGGCGATTCGCTTCATCAATCGCCATTGTGCGGAGAACGGTTATTTTTGGGTAGACCGATCTTCGAAATGGAACGGTTTTGTGTATTTGCGCCTGAGATAGAACGTCGTTCCTGCGGCGCCGAGGAGGAAGATTGAGAGGATCGTCACGTTCGGGAAGGTGAAGTGGTTTGTCGGAGGCTGCGGCAGCCGTCCCCAGCGGGGGCCGGGAGGCCAGAGAACAAGACTCGCCCCGCCGCGCAGATTGTTTTGCGGTACGAAGCCGAATTGCCGGCTATCTCCGCTCATCGCGTGGTTATCTCCAAGGACGAGGTACATCCCTTCGGGCACCGTCACCCCGAACTTCCGGATGAATTCCACGTCGATTGAACCGTCCCCTTTCATCGGAACTCCTTCGTCATCGAAAGGGATGTAGGGAGCGCGAGAGGTAGAAGAGGCCTGCTTCTGATACTCTTTTTGTAAAAATTGGACTAGGGCGGAATCTTTTTTGAAGAAGACGGGATAACCCATTAGATAAAGGTCCCCGTACGCGAAATAGGCGTAGCGCGAAGGAGTAAGACGATCTTTTTTCAGGCTGGGGGCAAAGCGGGTGTCAACTTCGATCCCGAGGTTGTAGAGCTGCTGTACGTGGGCCGGGTTTTGACTGAGGAGGGGGTGGCTGGAATCCAGCTCTTGCGTCACACCAAGTAAATGAACGCGATACCCTTTTCCACTCAGGATCTCGTAGGTTCCGTCCGGCACATTCGGCATGCGGGGGAGAAATGCCTTCGGCTCGAAGGAGGCTCCGTACCGGGTCGCAACGCCGTTTTTCACATGGAAGCGGCAGGTGTACATTTGCTCCATCAGGATTTTAATCTTCTCCTCGCTGACGGGAAGGAGAGAAGTGCTCAAGCCAAACGACGGGCGCATCCGGCCGTATTCATCTTTCTCGAGCTTTGCGCCATGAAACGAGGGGTGGTGGGATAGTTCCAGATAGAGGGGAGCGGGATCGAGGCCTTCCATGAGGGAGGGGTGAAGGACTTTTGCTTCTTCGGGTGTCAGGAGGCGCGACATGGCGAAATTTTTGATTCCCCAAAGGTCGTGATAATTTTTGATGCCCGGAGAGCGGGGAGAGAGGATTTCTCCCGCGATGCCGCCGTGCGGCTGAACAGTAAGGCTCGCTACAGGTTCATTCATTTGATAGAAAACGGAAGTGGGAAAGACCCCCATGAACGCGTTCGGCGTCTCCACCTTTCCGTTGAACCGGATAAACGGGATGTGCTCGAGGTTCCTAAACCAGGGAGTGTCGCGCAGCTCGGTCAAATCGTTTCCGTTTGCGCTGACCCCGAAGATCTGGCCGCCATAAAAATAGAGGGAGTCCCCAGGTTTGCCGATGAGGCGCTTCACGAACTGCTTTTTTCCCGGAATGACGTAAAAGTATTTCGTATCGACATCATAGATGTCCATATCCTTGCCGGACAGGATGACGATCGAACCCCGTTCAACAAGGGACGGGTCGAAATAGAGATGACCGGTCGGCGTCAGGGTGTCGATTCCATAATCGGTTTTCGAGACGAGAAGCAGATCCGCCTCTTTCAGAGTGGGACGGGCCGAACCGCTTGGAATGGTGTAAAACTCGAACCAGGTCTGCCGGATGGCGACCGCAATCACAAGGGCAAACACGATCTGGCCGGTAAAGTCGCGAATCTTGTCCCACAGGGTCTTTGGCATCAGGCTTCTGGCCGTCTCTTCCAGGGAGCGGGCCAAACGGTCGGCGATCTCAGAATTTTTTTGAGCAACCGCGGTCTGCAGGTTAGAGAGAAGCGACTGGATCTTCTCCTTTTTTTCGGGAAGCAAAGACGCCGCTTTTCTGCGATAGAGCTTATAGTTCTGACGCAGAACACGATGTGACTTATTAAGAGTGTAGTATGCGGCTACTTTTTTCAGCATTTGAAGAAATTATAGAGGAGCGCCTCTAAAAAGACAAATCAGAAGTCGGTCTTCCAAAGAAAAGATTTGGTTGATTCGGTGTAAGACTCGGAGTAGCCGGTCGGCACGAGAAGCCAGGTATAGCGGTGCTCCGGGGTGAGCATGTTCTGCAATTCTTCCATGTCGATCTCGATTTGCAAGATCTCTCCGTCGCAGCCGACGAGAGAGTGGGTGATGGGGAGGAGCTGTTTGTCGCGGGTTGTCACATCGATCGCGAAGAGATCGAAGCTCCGGTAATATTTCGGGCTTTTGAGGGAGAGCCTCATTCCGTTCTCGGTCTTCTGAGGGGATCCGACGAACTCGGGGACGCGACGCGGCAGCTTGCGATGGAGGGCGGGCATCCCCATGCCGGCGTCGATGATCCGAAGCGATCCGGCGGCATGAGCCGTTTCGATCTGGATCCAGGCGGGAAAAGGGGTCTGGTTCGACCGGTCGAAGTAGATGGAAACCTTGTTGCCGGCAAGCTGCGATCCGTCGTGCGGCCAGAGAGCTTCGAAGACGGCGAATTCCACATCGGGCACCTGGCGGCCGTTGATGACGAGAGGCGGCTTCCAAACCTGACGGTGATCCGGCTCGCCGTCCATCGGATGGGGGCCGATGCGGCGCAAGTTCTTTTCGGCGACCGGCTGAAGGGAGAGGCTGAGAAGCGTCGGGATGAAGCTGTCTTGAGGGGAAAGCTGCATCCACGCGCTCCGGGTGAACGAGAAACATTCCATCAGCTGATGGGTTTGGAGGTCGATTTCGATCATCGACCAGGAGGTATGGCCCGGCGCCCTTTTTTTGATCCATTCGCTCCAGGATGCGGGTCTGGGGTTCAGCGAGTTTGACGGCGCAGTAATTTCTTCGAGGATGAGCGACGTCGGAGAGATCGACCGGACAATGAGGAGGGAGACCATCTTATTGGCCTCGGCGACGAAGAAATCGCCGCTTTTAGCTTTTTTCAGCCGCTCTTGCAGGATATTGGTCGTTTCAGGGGGGGCTTTTTGAGGGAGCGCATAGGCCGTTGAACAGAGTGAAATCAAAGCGCACGCCGCAACCCGAATGAATTTCATTGACTAGCCAAAATTTTATACTTTTGATTTTACTGCGTAGGGCCCTATTTAATCAATCTCTTTGGGGACGGGGTCCCTAAAGAGGGTGTTGCCATTAGAATTTTTATTCGCTATAGGGAAGGTTTATGTGGGGCATGGTTTTTTGTTTGGTCTTGGGGGCTATCGTTGGGGGAGGTGCGCAATCCGGGAGACAGACGGAGATCCAACAGATCGACGCGGAGATTGAGGATTTGAAAGAAAA
>DAIDLB010000223.1 GCA_027449725.1 Chlamydiota bacterium | reverse complement strand
AGCCCCTTTAAAATCCCCTGTTTTTTTGTTCCACTCCGTGGAATAAAAAATACAGGGGGGTTCTAAGGGGGCTTGCTCCCTTAGCAGGGGTTTGGGGACGGAGCCCCCAAGAAAGCGCACGCGGCGTGATAAAGGATTTGTCTATGAATACTAAAAGAGTTGTCGTAACGGGAGGGGCTGGGCAAATCGCGTACAGCCTGCTCTTCCGCATTGCCAATGGCGATCTGTTTGGCCCGCATCAACCTGTTTCTCTGCACCTTCTCGATTTGCCTGAGTTTGAGACGGCTTTGAAAGGCGTCGAGATGGAACTCAACGACTGTGTTTTTCCGCTGCTTAAGGAGATTCATATCGGCTCCGATCCGAATAGGGTTTTCGAGGGGGCTGATGCCGTCTTCCTCGTCGGCGCGAAGCCCCGCGGGCCCGGTATGGAGCGGAAGGATTTGCTTGGAGAGAACGGAAAGATCTTTGTCGAGCAGGGGAAGGCGCTTGGCAAGGCGGCGGCGCGCTCGGTGCGTGTGCTCGTCGTTGGGAATCCGTGCAACACCAACTGTCTGATTGCAGCGCATCATGCGCCGAACCTCTCGCCGCACCAGTTTTTTGCCATGACGCGCCTCGACCAGAACCGCGCCAAATTTCAGCTGGCGGAAAAAGCGCATGCATCGGTTGCCGAGGTGAGCCATGTTGCGATCTGGGGCAACCACTCCAATACCCAGGTGCCCGATTTCCATAATGCAAAGATCCGGGGGAAGAGGGCGTCCGAGCTGATTCGCGATGCGGATTGGTTTGAGCAGGTCTTTTTGCCCAAGGTGCAAAAGAGGGGTGCGGAGGTGATTGGGGCCAGGGGCAAGTCGTCCGCCGCTTCGGCTGCCAATGCCGCGCTCGATGCGATGCGCTCGGTGTTCGAGCCGACGGCTGCCGGAGACTGGTTTTCCATGGGCGTTTATTCCAAGGGGAATCCGTATGGGATCGATGAGCGGCTCTATTTTTCGTTTCCCTGCCGATCGAAAGGCGATGGGCATGCCGAGATCGTCCATGGGGTCGAGATCGACGCATTTTTGAAGGAAAAAATTGCGATCACAGAGCGTGAGCTCATCGAGGAGCGCGAACTGGTCGCCCACTTACTGGGATAAGGTATGGCAAAAGAGGGTGTTCTATTCGAGATCACGAGAGAAAACCTGGAGACGGGCCTGCGCGGCGTGCCCGTCGGCTACTGCGTCACGTCGTCGGTGGACCCGCAGAAGGGGCTGGCCTATGTGGGAAGGCCGATTGCGGACATCTATGCGTGGGACCCCCTGCAGGCGATCTATCTCCTCTATTTCGGCGAGGAAGGCTCGAAAGAGCAGCTCGCTAAATTCCATCAGGAGATCGTCCGCCGCTCTCAATGTAGAGCGGAGACTGTCCATGCCATCGAATCGCTTCCCAGAAAAGGCCACCCGATGGATCTCTTTGCCGCGGCTATCCTGGTCGCCGGCATGTATGAGCTCAATGGCGACTACAGAGAGGACTGCCTCAATGTAATTGCGAAGATTCCGCAGATCGCAGCCGCCGTCATCAACCACCACGCCGGTTGGGGGAAGACCCCTGCATCCAAACCTGAGCTCGGCTACATGGAGAACTTCACCCATCTCCTCCAGATGCCCGGGATCGATCGCGCCAAGCTCAACCCCATCTTCAAGCTTTTCAATGTGATCCATTTCGACCATGATGGCGGCAACCTCTCGGCTTTCGTCGGGAAGGCGGTCGCCTCCGGCCTGGCCCACATGTACAGCTCTCTCGCATCGTCGCTCGCCGCCCTTTCAGGTCCACGGCATGGGAGGGCAAATCAGGACTGCCTCGAATTCGTCCAGGAGGTGCTCGATGCAGTGGGCGAGGAGGCCGGCGCAGATGACGTCGCCCGCTTCATCCGCGACCGGTTGAAAAAAAATCAGCTCGTCTTCGGTTTCGGACATGCGGTCCTTCGCGTCGAAGATCCCCGTGCGACCGTCTGCTACGACTATGCGGAAAAGCACTTTCCGAACCATCCGCTGATCAAGATTGCGCTCCTTCTTCGCACGGAGGGACCGAAAATTCTTTCGGAAAATCCGAAGATCGCAAATCCTTTCCCCAACATCGACGCGGTGACAGGGTCGCTTCTCATGGCCGCCGGCTTCGCCCATCCCGAATACTATACGGTTCTCTTCGGACTGAGCCGTCTCGTCGGGATCGCCATCCAGATCGTCTATGAGAGGATGGAGGCAAGAGGCGGTAAGGGAGTGCCGATCATGCGGCCGCTCTATTTATACAAGGCAAGACGATGAGAGAGCGATACCCCCCCATAGAACCCTATAAGACAGGGCACTTGCCTGTCTCCACCATCCACACCCTCTATTGGGAAGAGTCGGGCAATCCGCATGGCAAGCCGATCCTCTTTCTCCACGGCGGTCCGGGAAGCGGGACTGATCCTTCTAACCGTACCTTCTTCGATCCCGACCGTTATCGGATCATCCTCTTTGATCAAAGAGGCTGCGGCAAATCGACACCGCACGCCTGTTTGGAAGAGAACACCACCTGGGACCTCGTCGCCGACATCGAAAAGCTTCGCGAACATCTTCATATCGACCGCTGGGTTGTCTTCGGCGGCTCCTGGGGCAGTACGCTCGCCCTCGCCTATGCCGAAACTTATCCCGCCCGTGTCAGGGCTCTCATCGTTCGCGGCATCTTCCTCGCCAGGCAGGAAGAACTCCGCTGGTTTTACCAATACGGCGCCCATCATCTCTTTCCCGACCGCTTTGAGCAGTTCCTCGCCCCCATCCCCCCCTCCGAACAAAATGACCTCATCCGCGCCTACTACAAGCGCCTCACCTCGGCAGATCCCAACATCCGAAGACAGGCGGCCAAAGCTTGGTCGGAATGGGAAGGGTGCGCTCTCAAGCTCCGCTTCGATCCTTCCCTCTTCCGCACCTTCACCGAAGACCATCACGCCGACGCCCTCGCCCGCGTCGAATGCCACTACTTCATCCATAACGCCTTTTTCAAGACCGACAACTGGCTCATCGAGCACGCCCATGCCCTTCGGGACATCCCCGGTGTCATCGTCCACGGCCGCTATGACATCGTCTGTCCTCTCTCCAACGCCTGGGACCTCCATAAAGCCTGGCCCAAAGCTTCTCTCGAAATCATCCCTGACGCCGGTCACGCGGCCTCCGAACCCGGCATCGCCGACGCCCTCATTCGCGCGACAGATCATTTTCTGACGCTGTAAATATTAGATGTCATTGATTGTAAGCGATTTATGAAATTTATTTGTCTCTGTAAGGTTGACTTTTTAATAAGTATTTGTTATAATGGATTTAAGGTGTAATAACGAGAGGAGGTAATAAGATGTCAACAATTACAGGTGTTTCAGATTCCTCTAGTTCCTATTATGTGTATGCGGCAGACGACCAAGTGGAAAATGGGGTACAAGATACTGATCCGAATCTTTCCGGCGGCGACCAGGTGTGGACTCAGGAAGAGCGGGATCAAGCAGTGCAAAATGAGACTAATTCCATGAGCCAGACGATTAGCGATTCTGATAAAGACATGAAGGAAGCTCAAGACAATTACAAAAAGAGCATGAAAGAATAAATGACTGAAAAATGCGTCGGAGTGTTCGCCCCGACGCATTTTTTTTGTGTTTGATGGGGGACCTGTGCTACGCTAGACCCGTATGACTTGGGCTGAGCTGGAACAGTGTTTTCATCGGGCAATCGCCCTCTCGTTTTCAAAAAAGAAGCTGCTCCTTGCTTTTCCAGCGCTTGTCCTTTGCGGCGTTCTCATCGTCTTTTGCCGCGCCGTTGCCTTTGACGCGAGCGATTGGGTCGCGATGAGCCTTGCCTTTTTGCCTATCCTGCTCTCCTCCGGCGTCCTTCTTTCGCTGGGAGTGCTTCTCGTCAGGCTCTATGCCCACGAAGCGAAAAAGATTGCGCTGCCTCTGAAAAAGCTCTTTGCCGGCTCGGCCGACCTGATTTTGGGCACCTTCTATCTTTCTCTTCCTCCCGTCCTTCTCTATTTGCTCCTCTGGATCGTCCTTGGCTTTTTTTATCTCTTGCGCTCGATTCCCGGGGTAGGCCATTTGTTTAGCATCGTGTTTGCTTTCGGCCCGTTTTTGCTGATCCTCTCCTCGCTCCTTCTCTGTTTGTTCAACCTGCTCCTCCTCTTTTTCGTCACCCCCGCCGTTGCGATGCAGCCGCTCAAAAGGGCCAGCGCAGCGCAGCGGATCGCCTCCTTTTTAAAGGGAAGGCTTCTCACCGGCTTTGCTCTCTTTCTCGTTGCGCTTGTCCCCATTGCCTTGACATCGGGACTCCTCAGCCTTGCAGCTTTTTTGACAGGACTGGGACTGCAGCAGGAAACGGAAAGTCTGGGCGTCGCTCTCCAATGGTTTTTCGTCATGCTGCCGTTTGCGGCGCTCCTCGCTCCTGCCGTGGTCTTTTTCTTTAACTTCGCTGCCGAAAGCTTTTGGCTCTTGCAGCGGCGCCCTGCCGCTCCATGAGGATTGCAGTCGTCGGCGCCGGCTACGGGGGCTTAAGCGTTTCCTGGCATCTGCTGCGGACGGGAGTAAATGTAACCCTTATCGACGCGGTTGGTATTGGAGGAGGTGCTTCCGGCGCCTCTACAGGGCTCCTCCACCCTTATCCGGCCAAGCTCGCCCGCCGGACCGCCAGAGCCGATGAGGCGATGAACTCCGCGGCTGAGCTGATCGCCGCCGCAGAGGGGGCGTTGGGCACGCCGGTTGCATCGCATACCGGTATCGTCCGCTTTGCGATGAATGAAGAGCAAAAAAAAGCGTTTCAGCACCCATTTCCTGATGCAGAGCCTCTCGACGCCGAGGCGATCCGAAGCCGTTTTCCCGAAGTTATTGCAGATGCGGGACTTTGGATCCCGGGCGGAAAGGCCGTGTTTGCAGGGCCCTATCTTCAAGGTCTTTGGCTTGCCTGCGAGCGGATGGGAGGGCGTTTCGAGCTGAGCCGGGTCGAAAGCCTGGACGAGCTCGGCGCGTTCGATGCGGCAGTCCTTGCCAGCGGCGCCGATCTCGCCAAGTTCGATCTGCCTCTATCCCCAAGACATGGACAGGCGCTTCTTTGCCGATGGCCCCAGGGGCTTCAAAAGCCCCCTTGCAGCCTGATCGGCCAGGGCCACCTCTCTTTGACCGAAGATCCTGAACTTTGCCTTCTCGGGTCTACCTATGAAAAGGGATTCGATCCCGAAAAGGCGCTTGGCCTTCGCGAGCAAATCGGTGCGTTTTATCCCCCGGCCCGCGCCTTTGAGATCGTCGAGGTAAAGAAGGGGATCCGGATGGCGCCGAAACAAGGCTACCTTCCGATTGTTCAGCAAATCAGGCCGTCCCTTTGGGTCTTTACCGGACTCGGTTCAAGAGGGCTTCTCTACCACGGCCTCTATGGCAGAGAACTTGCAGCGCTTATTTTGGAAACGAAAAAAGGGACTTGAACCGCTCAAATTCTTCGATGTCTGTCTTTCCTCTCAAGGCCAGTTCAGCGAGAATTTTGCCTGTCAGAGGCGCAAACTTGAAGCCGTGTCCCGAGCAGACCGACCCAATGGCAACGCGAGGATTGTCCGGGAGAAGATCGAGGATGAACCCCTCTTTGGGCGCATTCGCATAAAAGCAGCTTTCAATCTTCTCGATCCGATCGATTGGCTGAACAAAGTGTTTGCGGATAAACTCTTCCAGCAACGCAATGGCAGCGGGATCTCCGGCACCGTTTTGTTTATCGGGATCGTCTCCCAAACCTCCGGTGTCGTGGCGGGCGATTTTGATCCCTTCGGATTCGAAGGCCGGAAGGCCGTAAAAAAGAAGGCCGTCTTCGCCGATAAATGACCAGTTCGGGAAGTTTTTTTCCTGATTGCCCCGGAGTTTAAAATAGCCCACGGTTTGCCGGACCGGCACGACAGGGACGGCGATGAGTTTGGACATCCAAGCTCCTCCGGCGAGAATCAGGCGGCGGGCAAACAATTCTCCCCGGCTCGTGGCAATCCGGATCGGATCTTCGGAGAGCGACAGAGAGAGGACTTTTGTTTCTTCCTGCAGCTTTACGCCGCGGCTAAGGATGGTCGCTTTGAGGTGGCCGATGAGTTTTTCTGCGGCCAGCACGCCTCCCGTCTTGTCATGCAGCACAGCCTCGATATTCGGGAAGCGGAACTGCGGAAAAAGGCGGCGCGCGGCAGGGAGATCCAAAATGTCGATCTCGGAATGCGCCAAGGTGCTGAGATAACGTTGGAAGAGGGGGCCGCGGCCAAAGGTACAGCAGGGATGAGAGTGGAGAAAGGTGGTTTTCATCTCCCGCTCCCATTCCGGCCAATCGCATCGGGCGGCGCGTTGGATCAGCGCCCGATAGCCCGGATCGGGATAGATCGAGCGGAAAATTCTCGCCGCCCCATGCGAGCCTCCGAATGGATGCGGAATGGAAAATTGCTCCAGGAGGACG
>DAIDLB010000222.1 GCA_027449725.1 Chlamydiota bacterium | reverse complement strand
ATTCGGTAGGGTTTGTTTCTTATAATATTGAGGGCTGTATGAAATATAATAAAACGGTTTGTCTGAATATGATTGTGAAAAATGAAAGTCCGGTCATACGCAGGTGTTTGAGATCGGTCAAGCCGCTCATAGACTATTGGGTCATTGTCGACACCGGATCAGACGATGGAACGCAGGAAATCATCCAGGGCGAGATGAAAGGGATTCCCGGAGAGCTGCACGAGCGTCCCTGGGTCGATTTCTCTACCAACCGGACGGAAGCGCTGACGCTGGCGAAGGGAAGAGGGGACTATGCACTCCTCATCGACGCCGACGAAGAGGTGGTCATGGAGGAGGGGTTCGAGCTGCCCGAGCTGACCGAACAGCTCTATCTGGTCGATGTCCACCTGGGTCTTTTGGCAGCTTACCGCGAGCTTTTCGTCAATAACCACCTCGACTGGTATTGGACAGGTGTTTTACACGAACAGATCTGCTGCAAAACCGAGCTGACCCATTTTGGGACGCTCAAGGGGCTTTGGAATCAATCCCACCCGGACGGCGCCCGCTCCCGCGATCCGAACAAATTTCTGAAAGAGCTCGACCTGTTGAAAAAAGGGCTCGAACAGGAGCCGATGAACGCCCGCTATATGTTTTATCTGGCGCAGACCCATGCCGCCTGCGGCCACTGGCAAGAGGCTCTGGAAGCGTACCAAATGCGGGCCAGGATGGGCGGGTGGGAACTCGAGGTCTATCAGTCGCTCTACCGGAGCGGATTCATGCAGGAGCTTCTCCACGACCATCCGGGCCGCATCATCGAGTCATATAAAAAAGCGCATGAATTTCTCCCCAATCGGGCTGAGCCGCTCTTTCGCATCGCCTATCAACTTTACTGCTGCAGAGAATTAGAGGAGGCCAAACGGATTGCTTTGATTGGCGCCACACTTCCGATCCCCGAACCAAAATATGCCTTTTATATGGAGCCTCCCATCTATCGGGGCTGGCTGAGAAAGCTTCTTGCCGACTGCTTCTTCGATCTCGGCGAGGAGAAGGAGGCTCTAGAGCTGTATGCAGCCCTTCCGGGCGAGCCTGTCTTTTCTCCGGAAGCCTGTTTGGAGATCCAAAAAAATATCGAAGAGCTGCGGGCGCAATCAAACGGCCTCAACTCGTACGTAAAAAAGAGCCATAAAAGAGAACTAAAATTCTAGTAGGAGAGAGAAATGGGTAAAAAAGCCACGATATGTTTAAACATGATCGTCTGCGACGAGAGCCGCGTCATCAAGAGATGTCTCGAATCGGTCAAGCCGCTCATCGACACCTGGGTGATCGTCGATACCGGGTCGAAAGACGGGACGCAAGAGATCATCCGCGAAACGATGAAGGGCATTCCGGGAGAGCTATATGAGAGGCCCTGGATCAACTTCGCGCACAACCGGACGGAAGCTCTCTCGATGGCCAAAGGAAAAGCGGATTTTTCCCTCCTCATCGACGCTGACGAACAGCTTATCATCGAAGAAGGATTCATCTTCCCCGATCCGAAAGAGCAGGTCTATCTCGCCGACGTTCACTACGACAAGGCAGTATTTCATCGAGAGCTTTTTGTGAACAACAAGCTGGACTGGTATTGGCAGGGAATCCTTCACGAGCAGATTTACTGCAGGCAAAAGCTGGAAAAGGTCATTGTCGCGAAAAAAATCTACAACTACTCCCTGCCCGACGGAAACCGGTCGCTCAACCCGAAGAAATACGAAAAAGATATCGAAGCGCTTGAAGCGGCTATTCTCAAAGAGCCAAACAACGCCCGCCACATGTTTTATCTCGGCCAAAGCTATGCCTGCAACGGAAACTGGGACATGGCCTCAAAGACCTATTTGAAGCGCACAGAGATGGGAGGCTGGAACCAGGAGGTCTATTATTCCTACTATGCTGCCGCCTACATGAAAGAAAAGATGAACAAAGATCCTTACGAAACGATCGATATCTATGCAAAAGCATTTCAGTTCCGCCCAACGAGAGCAGAGCCCCTCTTTCGGATCGGCTGCCTCTTTTTTCAGTCCGGCCAATACGCGCTCGGCAAGATCATCACAAAGTTCGGGATGGAGCTCCCCCTCTCTCCGGACAGCATGTTTGTCGAGCCGGCGATCTACCAATATGGGATGCGGCTCCTCTATGCCGACTGCTGCCGCGGACTCGATGAACGCAAAGAGGCGATCCGGGAATATGAGAAGGTGCTTAAAGTCAAAGATGTGCCCGAGGAGGTCGTCTCCGAGATAACGGCGCACCTCGCCCATCTAAAGTCGCTGCCGCCTAAAGTGATCCAACCAGAAAGCATCCCTTTTTGCTGACAAATCCGTCAGGGGGACTCCGTCCCCCACGCCCCTGTTAAAGGGGCA
>DAIDLB010000221.1 GCA_027449725.1 Chlamydiota bacterium | reverse complement strand
CTCCGAAGCGAAGCTCTTGAAGCTCGAAGAGAAACAGCGCCTGCTCCAGGCGCAGATGGAAGAGCTAGTGAAGGCCAATCGCTATGAAGAAACAAAGCCGCTCCAAAAGGCAATCGCCGAAGTCGAACATCAGATCGAAGAACTCTATCGCCGTCTCCTTTAAGAGGGACTCCGTCCCCCTCCCCCCCTGCTAAGGGGACGAGTCCCCTTAGCACCCCTTGTTTTTCTGTTCCACGGAGTGGAACAAAAAAACAGGGGATTTTAAAGGGGCTTGCCTCTTTAACAGGGGCTTGGGGACGGAGTCCCCAAAGACGGAGTTAAATTGAAGTATATTTAATTGGGCCTCTCAGGTAGATAATGAACTAGAGAGGTTTTTTCCCCATGAGCGATTCAATTCATAATCCGGCGGTGTATCGCAATATCAACCGGTTACGCGATCTCATTGGAGATGCGCATTTTAAGGGGGATAGGGTGAGCGTTTTAATCGATTGCGAGACGGGAGAGTTCAGCGTCCCGCAGGCAATTGGAGAGTTGGAGGCGAGGATGCATCAGGCGAAAAAGACCTCGCGCCAGTTCAAGTACGCGGAACTCTGGATTCGCAGTATCGATGGGGGGCAAGTCGTTTTCGAATGGTCGGACCCTGACTGGGACAGTTCCCTTACTCATGCTGCGGCAGGAGTCCTTTCTGAAACTCTTTCCGCCGTCAATCGTTGCGGCCGGATGGTTCAGTCTGGCAGTGCAAAAGAGGCTCTTTTGGAATGCGTCCGCTCCCTCAAGAGGGAGATGCCGGAAGAGATTTTGCAGCATAGCGCCTGGGCAGGCAGCATTGAGAGGATCCCTGCCGAAAAGATCCTCGGAAAAGCGGCGCCCGGCACCTATCTTCTCCGCACAGGCGATGAATATACTCGGGTTATTGAAGGGAACCTCGCGGCCCAGGATTCATTTCCGGTCCGCTGCTTCGTCTTAACCTTGGCTGGGCCCTGTGGAAAAATTTCCGATAAGATCCTCATCCAAAGACCCAACGGATGGGCCGTCTTTAATGACGATCTTCTTCTTAGCGACTACCGTTTCAAACCGCTTGCCGAAGTGATTGCTGCCTGCGGCGGCGTCAAGCCTCTCAGTTTGAAAAGAGCGGCGTAATTATTTGCGGGTCCAGCGGGCGCAGTGGAGAAGCAGGATGATCAGCATGGCTCCGCTGAGGACGGCGAGGAGCGCCGACATCAGATCGCCTTTGGTCATTGTATAGCGATAGGCGAAAAAGCTGGCCAGAACGAGGGTGAGGAACGTGGCGATGAAGAGGCCGATCTTCTTTTCCAGGAACATCAGGAGCGAGCAGATCATGAGCAGGCAGCCCAGCCCGCCGCCCATGACAACGGACGGGATGCTTTCTGCGATGATATATCCAATGAGTCCAAGGGCGACGAGAATAACCCCGTAGAAAAAGACCGACCACTTGACGAAAGCATTGGACATGAGCGCACCTTGATTTATGTTCTATCAAATCATTTATCCAAATAAATCTTTAAAGCACAAGCGGGAAAACGCTTCCATGGTGTATGCTTTTTGCCATGTACCTGCCAACCAAAGTCTTTCAAGCAAGCCCTCTTCTGTCTGACGAAGATCTCGAGGGGCTGGCCTCCGTCTTCGCCGGAGGAGGCGTCGCCGCGATCCCGACCGAAACGGTCTATGGCTTGGCTGCGGATGTATTTCATGAGGGGGCCCTCCGGGAGGTTTTCCGGGTCAAAGGGCGCCCCGCCGACAACCCCCTGATCGCCCATGTGGGGACGCTCGCACATCTGGAAGGGTTGGTCGAGTCTCCTTCCGGGCTGTTCATTCGTCTGGCGGAGCGATTTTGGCCGGGAGCTTTGACCCTCGTCGCCCCCCGCTCTTGCCGGGTACCGGATTTGGTCTCCGGCGGGCTTGCCACCGTGGCCGTCCGGATGCCGTCCCACCCATGCGCCCTCCAGATTTTACAGAGGTCCGGCCCCCTGGCCGCTCCTTCCGCCAACCTCTCGGGACGGCCAAGCCCGACGGCGGCAGCCCATGTCCTCGATGATTTTGCGGGAGCGATCCCGCTGATCGTCGATGGGGGGGCCGCCAATTTTGGCATCGAATCGACGGTGATTAGCACGGTCGGGGAGAGGGCGGTTTTACTTCGCCCGGGAGCGATCGCACGGGAAAAGATCGAAGCCTTTTTGGGGATGCGGCTTGAAGATCCGAAAAAAGGGGGCGCCCCCCTTTCTCCCGGAATGAAGTACCGCCACTATGCGCCGAAGGCCAAAGTTC
Organism: Chlamydiota bacterium; assembly: GCA_027449725.1. Taxonomy (GTDB): domain Bacteria; phylum Chlamydiota; class Chlamydiia; order Chlamydiales; family SM23-39; genus JAKBAE01. The sequence continues at coordinate 1,555 of DAIDLB010000221.1, read as the reverse complement.
TCCTGGTTGAAAGCAGGCAGGAGTTAGAGGCGCTCCAAAAGGAGGGGGTCTACGTCCCTCCGTCTATAGGGACAGAGAACCTCTATGCCGAGCTGCGTGAGGCCGACCGGCTTCAAAAGCAGGCGATTGCAATTCATGTCGATGCCGAGATGCTCTCGAACGAAGCATTGATGAACCGCCTTGAAAAGGCGACCTCATAGCCCTTTTCGAGTCTCGGAAGCGCGCAGTACGTTGATTTTAAAAATTTTTAGGATCACCCATTCCAATTTGCTCCAGAATCCAATTTTATTGAGGATCGGGTTCACGAAGTTGCTCATGATGCAAAAGTTTGTCTCATAGGGCGCTTTGTGGTGCCACCGGTGCATTTTTTTTTCCTGAAAAATTCCAATCTTTTGCAAAAAGAGGACGAACTTATGATTCAGCCTGTCGGGGCGGTGGCTCATCGCGTGAATTTCATTTCCCTGCACGCAAAAGAAGAGGCAGAGATAAAATTGCCAGGAACCCAGGCCGAGCAGCCAAAAAAGTCCTCCGACGAAGAGAGCGGCGAAGAAAGAGGTATTGACGCGGCTCCAGTAGGTGCCCTCTAGCAATTTGGCCGGTTGCTTATGATGGACCAAATTCGGCTCCACAATGTACTTCCCGATCACCGGCCAATTCGGATTCCCATAGGTATCTTCCCACCAGTGGGCGATTCCCGTGATGAAGTCTGCGGCGAGCCAGAGCAAAAACACCTGGGCTGTAATCCATATAACTTCCATAACCTAATCCATTTGTAAAATTTGAACTATGTTCATTTATAAAGAAAAAATTTTAGGGGGTTGGCAGCCGCGCTTCTTCGGCGGGCGTTAGAAGGCCGTGCAAACTGTAGTCCACGTACTGCGCCAGATACTCATCCTGGAAGAGCTCGGACACCATTTCCATTTTCCGGTTTAGCAAAATGGCCGACATACCGTGGATAGATGACCAGAAAAAGCCGATTGCTTTCTTGGCCTGCCCCTTCTCTAATTGGTAGGCGGCTGCGAGTCGGTCGGCGAGCCGATAGATCCCTTCTTTCGCGCGGATCGAATACCAATCGGGAACCTCCTCAACAGGCAAATATTCGAACAGCGCTTTCCAGAGGGGGACGTGCTCTTTGGCAAACTCAAAATAGACCAGCCCAAGTCCTCGAAAGAGCTCTTTAAGGGGTTGCCGGCCGGCAATCTTTTCTTCGGCCTGTTTGTGAAGCAGGTCGTAGAGCCGAGAGAGGATCGCCGCGTTGATATGGAGCTGCAGATCCTGCAGATTGCCAAACGCCGTATAGATCGAGCCGAGCGCGCAGTCGCATTTCGTCGCGATCTTTCGGGCGGTCAGCTCGGAGTGCCCCTCGTCTTCGACGATTTTGAAGGCCGTATGAAAAATTTGTTTTCTAAGTTGTTCTTTTTTCATGATGAACGGCGTTCATTTTACGGGGAGTTGCGATTTTTAGGCAAGGGCAGTAAAATATTTTCATGAAAAGAAGAAAATTGGGCCTCCAAGGGCTTGAGGTGTCCGAGCTTGGGCTTGGGTGCATGGGGAT
>DAIDLB010000220.1 GCA_027449725.1 Chlamydiota bacterium | reverse complement strand
GCAAGGCGAGTGAGGAGGGTCAATTTTGTAAAGCCGCAGCGAGCCCAAATTCACAAAACCTGACGGAGCGCGGTATAACTGAGTACCAGTTGGGATAGGATTCTCAAAAACGGCCGCGATTTTGAAAAAAAAATATTTTAGCCTCCCCCGCCGAGCAACTGTATGACGGAAATACCAATTTAGGCTAGGATGAGCGCATGCACATTCCAGATTGGTTCCCGGATCATCCGCCGATCTACGACATCGAAAAAACTTATCTGGAAAATGCATCTGACGGCCCCTACTTCAACGCAAAGATCCCCGAACGACCCAAGACAGATCGTTGCGTCGACTTTTTCGGCTGCAGGCTCAACTCTCCTCTCGGCATTCCGGCAGGGCCGCTCCTCAATGCCCGCTGGATTGCGCTGGCGGCAAAGCTTGGCTTCGATCTCCTCACGTATAAGACGATCCGGAGCTTCGCCCATCCGGGCCACCAGCTGCCGAATATGATCTATGTAAAGCCCTCGAGCGAAGAGTCTGCTTTTGTCTCCGAAGAACCCAACCGCCTCGAAGACTTGATGCTCACAAACTCCTTCGGCATGCCGTCGAGATCGCCCGAGTTCCTTCTCGAAGACATCGACCGGGCAAACCGCTCTTTAGCCCCCGGCCAGGCGATGATCGTGTCCATTGTGGGGACGCCGAACCAGGGAGTGAGCTTCCTCCAGGACTTTGTCCGCGCAGCCGAGCTGGCCAAAGCCGCCGGCGCCAAATTCATCGAAGCGAACCTGTCGTGTCCGAACGTCGGCAAGGCGGAAGGACAGCTCTACACCAATCCCGATGCTGTCTACGAATTTGCCCATGCGATTGCAAAAGCGATCCACCCCATCCCCCTCATCTTGAAAACAGGGGTCTTCCCGTCGGCAGAAAATATGCGTACTGCGCTCGAGGCGGCGGCGCGCGCCGGGGCAAAAGGCATTTGCGGCATCAACTCGGTCTCCTACCATGTCGTCGACCAAAACGGAAAACCGGCACTAGGCGAGCACCGTCCAACCAGCGGCGTCTGTGGCGCGGGGATCCGAGAAAAAGCGGTCGACTTTATCCGAACGGCCTCTTCCATCATCCGGAAAGAAAAACTCGACTTCGAGCTTCTCGGCTGCGGAGGCGTCGTTCTCGCCGAGCACTTCGACGAGCTTCTCTCTACCGGCGCGAAGATCGCGATGAGCGCGACGGGGATGATGTGGGATCCTTTTTTAGCCCTGCGGCACCATTGGAAACAAGCGCATGACAAAACGAAAGCTCATTCTCTCTCTCTTTGAGATCGGGGCGCTTCGCTTCGGCTCTTTCACCCTGAAAAGCGGCATCCAATCGCCCGTCTACCTCGATCTCAGGAGAAGCGTCTCCTTTCCAAATCTTCTCATCGACATCGCGGAGGCGCTCTACGAAAAAATCCGGCCGCTCCGCTTTGACCTCCTCTGCGGCGTCCCCTACACGGCGCTCCCCTTTGCGACGGCGGTCTCGATCCGCCACAACCTGCCGATGGCGCTTCTCCGCAAAGAGAGAAAAACACACGGAACGGGGCAGCTCCTCGAAGGGGTGTATCATGCAGGCCAGAGGTGCCTCCTCATCGAAGACGTCGTCACCTCGGGATCGAGCCTCCTGACCACAGCCGAGGCGATTCGGCAAGAAGGGCTTGAGGTCGAAGAAGCCGTCGTCCTCGTCGACCGGTGCCAGGGGGGGATCAAGGCGCTCGAAAAACAGGGCATCCGCACCTACCCGATTCTGACCCTTCCGGAGATCGCAGATAGACTAGAAGAAGAGAGCAAAATCGAAGCCGCGCTTGCCGCTTCGGTGAAGACCTTCCTCAAGGAACATCAGACATGCTGAGTTTTTTCAAACGGGCGAATCTCACCCTCCACCCACTGGCGCAAAAGCTCTTCAAGCTGATGGAGCAAAAGCAGTCGAACCTCTCGGTCGCTCTTGACGTGACAAAAAAACAGGCTCTGCTCGATTTGGCAGACCGGATCGGCCCCGAGATCTGCGTCCTCAAGACGCATATCGACATCCTGGAAGACTATACTCCTGATGTCTCCGTGGAGCTGAAACGGCTAGCGCATAAACACCAATTCTACCTCTTCGAAGACCGGAAATTTGCCGACATCGGCAATACCGTTTCGCTCCAATACGAAAAGGGGATCTACCGGATCGCGGAATGGGCCGACCTCGTCAATGCGCACATCGTGCCCGGCCCCGGAATCATCGAAGGCCTAAAGCAAGTGGGCAAACCGCTTGGCCGCGGACTCCTTCTACTGGCTGAGATGAGCTCTGCCGGCGCACTGACCGACAGCGCCTATGCAAAAAAAGCGGTTGCGATGGCCGAAGAGCACTCCGATTTTGTCCTCGGCTTTATCTCGCAGAGAAAATTGAGCGACAACCCCGGCATGATCCACTTTACTCCCGGCGTCAAGATGCACGAGGGAAAAGATGCGCTCGGCCAGCGCTACATCACCGTCGAGGAAGCGATCTGCCAAAGAAAAACCGACGTGGTCATCGTCGGCCGCGACATTACGGGAGCCTCCGATCCGCTTGCCGCAGCCAAAATGTATCGGAGCGCCGCCTGGGAGTGTTCTAACAAAGCGCATGCGTTTTCCTAAAATCGTCATTTTGATCCTCAACTGGAACGGCAAAAAAGACACGATCGAGTGCCTTGCTTCGCTAGAGCGGGCCCTCCCCTCGCCGAAATTTGCGACGGTTGTCATCGACAATGGTTCCACAGATAATTCGGTCAAGGCGATACGAGAGGCTTTTCCCGAAGTGCCGATCATTGAGACAGGGAAAAACCTCGGTTTTGCCGGCGGCAACAACGTTGGCATCCAGTGGGCCCTTGGAAAATCATTCGACTGGATCTTGCTCCTCAACAACGACACCGTCATCGCCCCCGATTTCATCGCCTCCTTTCTGAAGGCCGCCAAAGCCAAGCCCGAAGGAAAAATCTTCGGAGCTAAAATCTATCGCTATGACGATAGGGAGCGGATCGACCATCTCGGCGGTTTCTGGAATCCTGCGCTGGCCGAGTTTGAATCGAACGCTTTTGGCAAAATCGACGACGGATCGTTTGAAGAAATGAGGCAAGTCGATTATGTGTGCGGCTGCGCCCTTCTAATGCATAGGAGCGTTCCCGAAAAGATCGGACTCCTCGAAGAGAGTTTTTTCCTTCTATGGGAAGAGAGCGATTTTTGCGCGCGCGCCAAAAAAGCCGGTTTTCAGATTTGGACGGCGCCGCAGGCAAAACTCTGGCACAAAGTCTCAGCCTCCTTCACAGGAGGCAAGCCGCATATGCACTACTTTTGGTGGAGAAACCGCCTTCTTTATCTCTCAAGAAACGGGAAGGGATGCCGGAAGATCGTGTTCTCCGAGGGGATCAAATGCTTCAAGCTCGCCCTCCTCAAAAGCCTGCAGCTGTTCTTTACCAAGGCTGACCTGAAGCGGACAGAAAAGGCGCGGCGCTACCGCGCAGGTTGTCTTGGGATCTTACACTATTTCCTCGGGCGCTTCGGCAACTGTCCGTCAAGGCTCGTCCGGAAAAAATAAATTCAAACGTTCTTTACCAGCGTGAGAATATTCCACTCCCCCTCGCGCCGATACGACACCTCGTCGAGGCACTTCCGGATGAAATGAATCCCCAGGCCGCCTATTTCTTTCTCTTCCAATGAAGCAGAGAGATCGACATCTTCGGCTTTAGCCAGAGGGTCGAAAGCATCTCCCTGATCGGATAAGGTGATGACGATTCTTTTTTTCAGCTCCGTTTGCACAGTGATTTTGAGCTCGCCGCCCCTATCTTGATAGGCGTGCTCGATCACATTGACGATCGCTTCTTCCGAGGCAAGCTCAATCTGGCCGAGAGCCGCCGGCTTGAACCCAATCTGCCGCGCGAGCCCAACGATGAAGAGGAGCATCTCATGCAAATGCTCGACCGAGGCAACAAATATTTTTGTTTGAACCATATTTTCAGCCTATCAAACTTTGCCAATATTTTTGATATTTATGGGATCTTAGCAGAAGTCCTATAGTATCGTTGTACGATGAAGACGCAAGAACCTATCACACTTCATTTGCCGGATATTTGGCAGCTTCCGATGGATACTGAAGCCGCAAAACGTTATAGAAAAGATTTAATTATCAAATGGCTTGCCTGCAAACAGCTTAGCCATGCCTGGCAAATAGGGGGGAATATCAACCTCCCTAACCGTCTTAGAGTTAATCTGACAGGAATGAACCTCTTCAACTTTAAATATATTTTAAGATACGGCTTGTCCGAGTTTTCCAAGAAACACGGCGACCTTCTCCCGGCAAAAGACGCTGCCCACCTTTGCACCCTTCTTGCAGACAGAGGATCGAGCGCTCTCATACAAAATGCTGGCCTTCTTTATGCAGATTTTCAAAAAGGGTCTCCGATTTCTGTCCTGACCGGATTTAAAGGGCATCGTGTTGTCGTCTCTTTTGACGGAAACTATCTGATCCTCGCCAACAAGGGTGGAGAAACTCGGAAACCGCTCGAGCTCTATAAAATTGACAGAGAAAGAGTCGATGCCTCAGCGATCCAACAGTTGATTGATCTAACATCGCAAGAATCCGATGACTACGCAAAATGGCTTAAAGCGGTCGATAAACATTTTGGCGCTGCGAAAGATTCTCTTTGCTTATGCATCGAGCAAGCCTACCCCCTCTCTTCTTTCCAACAGGTAGGCAACTGCGAGTGGGAGAGCTTGCAAACGAACGTCTACGGCGTCATGCTTTTACATCGGCTGAAAAACCATTTCACTTCGCAAGAAAAAGCTGAACTGATCGCTTCAACCAACCGCACCTTCCAAGAGTGGCAGCAGTTTGTGCAGCTGCAGTCGCTGGGGTCTTTTTTCAATGCCTTCAATATTCAGGAAAACAGACTTCCCTTTGAGACGCTCGATCCAAGCCTTTTGCGCTCCCTTTTCGTCCAATATTGGAGCACCCAATCGCCAGCGAGTGAATTTAAAGAGAGAATGGATGAATTGGAAGGGCGCTATTTCCAAAGCCTCGACACTATGACCCGCGCACTCAGAAAAACCGAAAAGATCTACTATACTCAAATGAGCCAGGTTCCCTATCTGGCCAAAGACTTGGCCGGTGTCTGGATGCCGACTGCCCTCGCCACCACCTGCACCGTCGCTATCGACTCGGTTCTGTCCAATTACATCCCTGTTACCCCACTGATTCCGATATGGCCTCTTTCTTATTTGACTACCACCAATCTGCGGGTACTTGCACCTTTCTATGCCTATTCGGTCTATTACTCAACCCAATTGCTTCGCCGCAATTTCGCTATTTAATTTTTATCTGACTCTAATTACGATCCATTCAACCAGAGGTTTGATATGGATACTAAAAGAGTATACGCAATTCATGAACACAATCTAAAAGCGTCCGCCAATCGATCCGGGTAGTGTAACATTTCGTCTGTAAATTCGATTTTCTCGAGCGATCTCGGGGGTTGAAAAAAAGTTTGAGATCAAATTCTCTTAAGTTTTGGGTAAAACAAAAGGAGAAACAATGATCTCAAACAGCACTTACGCCCCAATC
>DAIDLB010000219.1 GCA_027449725.1 Chlamydiota bacterium | reverse complement strand
GAGATCGAAAATCTGAAATACCAGCTTATTCGCGCCGTTGCCGAGAAACTCGCCCGCGGGAACGCTAAAACGATAGCCGTCCCGTTTCCCGGTGTAAAAGATCGTCCCGTTGGACAAAATGACCAGCGATTGTTTAAGCCGGGTCGAGCGGTCGGCGTCGCCGCTTTTAGCATCATCGATTTTTCGTATTTTGAACGCGCGGCCGGGCGGCATCTGAATCGATCGGACGTAATCGACAATGGCCTCTTCAGACAAATGCTTAACTGCTTTGTAAAAACTAATTTCAAAATGATCCAATTTTCTGGATGGCTCTATAAAAGAAACGGCAGACATTAACGACCCTAATATTTTTTCTAAAAAAAATAATTATAACAAAACAGAACAATTATTTAAATGCTTTTAAGTAATCCGCCATCGCAGGCAATGGCTTGACCGGTGATATAGGCGGCTTTGCTTGAGGCGAGGAAGGCGGCGAGGGCGCCGAACTCTTCGGGCTCCGCGAGGCGGCCGAGAGGGATCTCTTTGGCGATTTGGTCGAGAGGGACGCCCCAGTCTTCCATTCGCTTCGTGCGGGTAAATCCGGGAAGGAGGGCATTGACGGTGATATTGTGGGGTGCAACCTCCTGGCTGAGGGACTTCATGAGGCCAAGGAGGCCGGCCCGATAGGCGTTGGAGATCGTGAGGTGGGGGATAGGCTCTTTAGCGGCAGTGGAGGTGGAGAGGAGGATGCGTCCAAACCGCTGCGATTGCATGAGGGGAAGAGCTTCCCGGATCGACTCAATGGCGCTTCGCCAGAGACGGTGATAGCCGGCGTCCCAATCTTGGCTGGAAAGGGCGCTGAAGTCTCCCTTGGGCGGGCCTCCGGAATTGGTGATCAGGATGTCGAGGCCTCCGAGGTAGCCGGCGGCTTCGCGGACGAATTGCGCGCCGCTTCCCGGGCTGTCAAGGTCGATGGCCAGAGGATGGGCATGGGGGATGGCGCGGGCGGCGGCTTGGATTCGGGAAGGGTCTCGAGAGCAGATAACGACGCGGACCCCCTCGTCGGCGAGGGCTTTTGCGATCGCAAAACCGAGGCCGGAAGAGGCTCCCTGGACGGCAGCCCGTTTGTTTTGCAATCCAAGATCCATCGGAAACTCTCTTTTCTGTATAATAAGAGGCGAAGTATGCAAATTCAACAATATAAAAAAGGTTCTACCATTGCCGCCATCGCCACCCCTTCAGGAGAGGGGGCGATCTCTGTCATCCGGATTTCGGGCCCCGAGGCCATCGAGATAGGGGAAAAGATTTTTTCAGGTCCGGTGGCGGCCTATAAAACCCATACGGCCCACTACGGAGAGGTGCGGGATCGGCAGGGACAGGCGCTCGACCACATTCTTCTCTTGGTGTTTCGCGCTCCGAGGTCCTATACCGGCGAAGAGACGGTCGAGCTCCACTGCCATGGGGGCGCGCTGGTCACAAAACGGGTGCTGGAACGGGTCTTGGAAGCGGGAGCGCAGGCGGCTCTTCCGGGCGAGTTTACGTTTCAGGCTTTTTTGAATGGGAAGCTCGATCTCGCGCAAGCGGAAGCGGTGCAGCAGCTCATCGCCTCGAAGAGCGAAGAGGCGCGGAATGCCTCAAGCCGGCAGCTCGAAGGGGCCCTCTCGAAGCGGGTACGGGGGTTTCAAGAAGAGCTGACAAAGATCGCAGCGATTTTGGAGGCATGGGTCGACTTTCCTGAAGAAGGACTGGAATTTGCGACGATGGAAGAGATCCTCGGAGAGCTCGAAGAGATCTGCCAGCGGATGCGCCGATTGCAAGAGACGTTCGAGGATGGAAAGAAGATCCATCAGGGGCTGAGCTTATGTCTTCTCGGCTCGCCGAACGTGGGCAAGTCGTCTCTGATGAACGCCCTCCTTGGCAAAGAGAGGGCGATCGTCACCGAGATCGCCGGCACAACCCGCGATCTAATCGAAGAAGATCTTCGCCTCTCGGGTCTTTCGTTCAAGCTGATCGATACGGCAGGGATTCGGGAAACCGCTGAGAGGATTGAGCAGGAGGGGATCCGCCGCTCGCGCATCGCGATGGAGCAAGCCGATCTGATCCTGCTTCTCCTCGATGCGAGCCGTCCCCTCAATGAGGGGGATCGGGAGCTGCTCGACCTTCTGCCGAAAGAAAAGACGCTCCTTGTCTGGAACAAGATCGATTTGGGAGAGCCACCTGAAGACATCGTCTGGAAACAGTGCGTCCGCCTGTCGGCAAAGGAAGGGATCGGCCTGGAGCAATTGAAGAGCGAGCTTCACCGGATGATCTGGAAACACGGCCCACCTTCGAAAGAAGAGGTCATCCTCTCTTCGCTCCGCCATTTCCAGGCGCTGACGGAAGCGATCGTCTTTTGCGAAACAGTCATCCAAGGCTTGCGAAATAACCTCTCGCCTGAGTTCATCGCGTTCGATATGAGATCGTGCCTCCACCACCTTGCCTCAATCCTCGGGACAAACGTATCGGAAGATATCCTCAGCTCGATCTTTTCCCAATTCTGTCTGGGCAAATAAATGAAAAAAAAAACGAAAGAACGGGCCGAACTCG
>DAIDLB010000218.1 GCA_027449725.1 Chlamydiota bacterium | reverse complement strand
ACCTGTTTGACTACGAGGTCGGCGATGTGGCCGATCGTTTTCAGAAGATCGGCTTCGAAGGGGGCTCCCGAAGCCGCTTTTTTCGTATCGCGAAACGCAGCTTCCAGCGCGCGGAGGATCCGGTCGCGGCGAAAGGGGACGAGCGTTCCGCTCCTTTTGACGACGGTGTATTGGGCTTCCTGTGAAGCCTTTTTGGTTTTTACGGGAGGAGCGGCTCCCTCTTCAAGGACGGCCGGTTCGGAAGGGTGCTGTTTTTTCATGTCTCGCCAATGTTGTTTTAAGGGTTTCTTAAGAGGGCTGACTACCACATCTTGTAGGCAGGCTTCTTGCTACCACACTATATATTGTAGTTTGGGGTTTCCAGTCCAGAAAAAACTTCCATATGAATATAGGAGTCTCTGTCAAGATGACCTACGCTCGACTTTGTACATTTTTGATTCTCGATTTCTTCAAGAAATTGGCTCATATGGCGTTATATTTTTGCAGCCGGCGCTTCGCAGGCCTGCCTGCAAAAATATAACGCCATCTGAACCAATTGCTTATCGAACTCTCCGTCAAGAATGTACAAAGTCGAGTTGCGACGGAAAAATTACCATATTTTCAGATTTTTATGGTAAGATTCGGATCAAGAAGGAAAATCCTATGAAGCGCGTCCACCTTTTGCCGAACATCGTCACAGCCTTTGCCCTCTCTTGCGGGCTCTTTGTGATTTTCAAAGTCAACATGATCCAGCCGGGATCGGGGGACTACGAGATGGTCTACACGTCGGCGCTGCTCCTTCTCCTTGCTGCCGTCGCCGACTTTTTTGACGGCGCGCTGGCCCGGGCGATCCGCGCTGAGAGCGAATTCGGCTTCATTTTCGATTCGCTTTCCGACGCGATTTCGTTCGGGGTCGCTCCTTCCGTACTCTTTCTCAAGACTCTTTCTTTGGAACAAGGCTCCCTCCTCTCCTTTCTCTCGGCGACGGCGGCGATGGTTTTTTCTCTCTGCGGCGTTTTACGGCTTGTCCGCTTCAGCGTCAAAGCGGCGGAGGCAAAGGAAGATCTTGAATTGAAGGCGGCGCAAAAAAAACACTTTACCGGTCTGCCGATCCCTGCGGGAGCGGCGGCGGCCGTTTCAGCGAATCTCCTTCTCCTCTCTCCTCTCTTTCAGGAGTGGCTGTCGATCACCCACTTTCAGCGTGCGGTATTCCTTTCGTCTGTCATGATCATTGTCGGCTACCTGATGGTCTGCCGGCTCAAATTCCCGAGCCTTAAAATGCTCGATTTCCGCGTCCCTTCGTTTCACCTGATCTTCGTGACGGTCATCGGCGCGATATTCATCCTGTACGGCCTTCTCCATTTTTTCCCCTTGGTCTACGCGCTCATTTCCTGGGTTTACATCCTTGCCGCCCTCGTCCTCTCCTGCATTCGGTTTATCGCCGGCAAGAAGTCGAAGACGCTGGAAGATTTTGAGCCCGACCCCGACGATTTTGAGAGCTGAGATGTTGATTTTTCTGATCCTGTTTCCAACCCTCTTCTGCGCTCTCGCCCTCTTTTGGATCTGGCGGGCCGAAAAACGGATGGAGACGACGTTTCAATCGCTCTCCTACGAGATCATGGAGAGGAACAGCCGCTCATTTCTCGATCTGGCCAAAACTGCCCAGGAGTCGGGCAAGGCCGACCTCGATCATAAGCACCAGTCCTTTGAAGCCCTCATCGCCCCGCTCAAAGACTCGATCAAAAATATTGGCGAGCATCAGCGCGAGCTGGAAAAGAGGCGCGAGAGCTCCTATGCCTCGCTCGGTCAGCAAATCGATTCGCTCCTCAACGCCGAGCGGCTCCTTCGCCAGGAGACCGCGCAGCTCTCCTCCGCCCTCCGTTCGCCGCCGGTACGGGGCGCCTGGGGCCAAGTCCACCTGCGCCGCGTCGTCGAGCTGGCCGGCCTTCTCAACCAGTGCGACTTCGAAGAGCAGATGACCTTTGCCACCGAAGGCAAAATCCTTCGCCCCGACCTCGTCGTCCGTCTCCCGGGAGAGCGGCAGATCGTCGTCGACGCAAAAACGCCGCTCAACGCCTATCTTGAAGCCGCCGACTGCCCCGATGAAACCCAGCGGCTCCGAGCCCTCGAGACCCACGCCGTCCAGGTGCGTAAGCACATGCGCGAGCTCTCTCAAAAAGACTATTGGAAAAGCCTCGACCTCAGCCCCGAATTCGTCATCCTCTACCTTCCTGCCGAATCCTTTTTCAGCGCCGCTGTCCAGATCGACCCCTCTCTCATTGAGGCCGGAGCCGAGCAGAACATCATCATCGCCACGCCGACGACCCTCATCGCGATCCTCCGTGCCGTCGCCCATAGCTGGAAGCAAGAGGCCCTCTCCAAAAATGCCGAACAGATCGCCCGCCTCGGCCAGGAGCTCCACGAGCGGCTCCAGACCCTCTCAGAGCACTGGACCAAAGTCGGACGCTCCCTCTCCACTGCCGTAGACTCCTACAACCAGGCCGTCGCCTCCCTCGAGAGCCGCGTCCTCGTCTCCGCCCGCAAGCTCAAAGACCATGGCGCAGCCCCCCTGGGCAATAAAGAGCTGCTCTCTTTGGATCAAATAGATAAGCTGGTCAGGTCATAA
>DAIDLB010000217.1 GCA_027449725.1 Chlamydiota bacterium | reverse complement strand
AGCGCGCTTATGGCCAGAGATTCTGTAATGGACGTTTTTTTGTGGGCCTGTACGTAGTCGCGCGACCAGCGAAGGAGGTTGTTCGCGATGCGGGGCGTCCCGCGCGCGCGGCTGGCGATGAGTAAGGCGGCATTCGGCTCGATCGGCATCGAAAGAAGGGCGGCGGAGCGCTCGAGGATTTTTTGCAGGGTGGAAGCCTCATAGTAGTCGAGCCTGAGCTGGATCGCAAAACGCGAGCGCATCGGAGAGCTGAGAAGCCCTGCGCGCGTCGTTGCGCCGACAAGGGTAAAGGGCTGGATGTCGACGCGGACGCTTCTCGCATTGGCTCCCGAGTCGATCATCAAATCCAGGGCGAAATCTTCCATCGCCGAATAGAGATACTCTTCCGCGGTCTTGGCCAGCCGATGGATCTCGTCGATAAAGAGGACATCCCCCTTTTTGAGGTTTGTCAGGAGGCCGGCAAGATCGCCCGCTTTTTCAATCGCAGGTCCGGAGGTGACGGTGAGGTTCGTCCCCATTGTTTTCGAGATGATGTGCGCAAGCGTTGTTTTGCCAAGGCCCGGGGGACCGGAAAAGAGACAGTGGCCGAGCGCGTCGTTTCTTCCCAGGGCCGCAACCATTGCGATGTCGAGGCGCTGTCTGACCGGTTCCTGCCCCGCGAAATCGGCGAGTGACTGCGGGCGGAGCGGAATCTCGAACGGCTGATCGGGCTGGGCCCAGCTAGACTCAATGAATCCCATAGATAAAAATCCTAGCATGAAAACGAATTGACAGGCTATACCAGATTTCCAAATCAAGAGGTATTCCCATGTTGCAATCAGACCGCTGGATCCGAAAAATGGCTCTCGAAAACAAGATGATCGAACCGTTCGTCGATCGCCAAGTCCGTAATGCCGAGGGGGGCAAGATCGTCAGCTTCGGCCTCTCCAGCTACGGATATGATCTCCGTGTAGCGGATGAATTTAAGGTTTTTACAAACGTCTATAATTCCATCGTCGATCCAAAGCAGTTTCAAGACAACTCGTTTGTCGACATCAAAGGACCCCACTGCATCATTCCGCCCAACTCCTTTGCCTTGGCGCGCAGCGTCGAATATTTTCGCATCCCGAGGAATGTCTTGACCCTTTGCATCGGCAAATCGACCTATGCGAGATGCGGGATCATCGTCAACGTCACCCCGTTTGAGCCAGAGTGGGAAGGGACGGTGACGCTGGAGATTTCGAACACCACCCCCCTGCCCGCAAAAATTTATGCGGGAGAAGGGCTTGCCCAAGTGCTTTTTCTCGAGGCCAAAGAGGTGTGCGAAATCTCTTATGCAGATCGCAAAGGAAAGTATATGAACCAGTTGGAGATTACCTGTCCTCGCATTTGATAAAAATGTTACCGCACCTGATAATTCGCATGAGGTCGCGAAAATATGGGTTCAGCGCTGTTGCAGAGCGGAGAATTTACCAATCCAAGGTCCCGCCCAGAGGTGCGGTTTGGGAAGACGTTTTTCCAAACCTGCTGGACGGTTTTCTTTCTGGTGGTCTGTTCGGGCATTTATATGCAAAAGAGCCGGGGGCGCGATGCGGCGATCTCGGAGCTCTCTTTCCGGCTGCAGGAGACGGAGAAGATGCGGGCGATTGCGATCCAGGAAAGAGAGGATTTGCAGCTTCGCCTTCAATCTCAAAGCGATCCGGCATGGATCGAGATGGTCTTGATGCGCGATTTGGGCGTTGTCCCGGAAGGGTGGATCAAGGTCCAGTTTACCCTTTGAGGCGCTGGTGATTTTCCTCCTCATCCTTTTTCTGTGCCTGCTCGTCGCCGCTTCAGCCTCGCTCTCGGCATCGGAAACTGCTCTCTTTTCGCTCTCGCCGCTGTCTTTGAAGTCGTACCGCCTCTCCTCCATTCCGAGGCAAAAGCTGATCGCCCGGCTGATGGATCATCCGCGGGATGTGCTGGTGACGATCCTTATTCTGAACGTGCTTGCGAACCTGCTCATCCAAAACGTCGTTTCAGGCCTCTTTGATCAATTTCCTGATTGGACGCTGAAAGTAGGCGTCCCTTTGGCGATTACGCTCGTGTTTGGCGAGGTGCTGCCGAAATCTCTGGCGATGGCGAATAACGCGAAAGTGGCGGCCGCGGCGGCTCCTCCGGTCAGCTTTCTCATGAGGGTGTTTTCTCCGATCCGGACGAAACTGAGCAAGCTCGCCAGCTTCATCGCCCGCCTGGTCTTCTTTTTTTTGCAAGACGAGAGAGAGGTGACCCCGGAAGAGCTCAGGCATATCGCAAAAACTTCATTAAAAAGCGGAGTCTTGACGTCCCACGAGGCGCGGCTAATCGACGGCGCGCTCGATTTGCAGGAGGCGACGGTGAAAGAGCTGATGCGCCCTCGCGGCGAGATCCTCTTTTACAACATTCATGATCCGCTCTCAAAGTTGCTCCATCTTTTTGTCGAGGAGCAATGTACGCGGGTGCCGGTCTGCGACGGGGAGCTGGAGCATCTCCTGGGGATCCTCTCGACGAGGCATTTTTTTCTCCATCAGGAAAAGATCCAAAAAGGGGAGGATCTCGTCTCTATTTTGAAAAAGCCCACTTACGTTCCGGAGGCGACGCGCGGCTGGGCCCTTTTGCAGAATTTGCGCGATGCGGGGGAGCAGCTGGCTATGGTGGTGGACGAGTATGGATCGCTGAGCGGCCTGATCACCCAAGAAGATCTGATCGAGACGGTCATCGGGGAAATTTCGGATCGGCGGGATGAAAAAAGCCTCTATACGAGGTCCGGATCGGATGTAGTGATTGCGAGCGGCAAGCTGGAGCTGGGAGATTTTGAAGATCTCTTCGGAGTGCGGCTGATCTCCAAGGAAAACGCCGTCACTCTGGGGGGCTGGCTCATCGAACAGCTCGGCGACATTCCGACGGCTGGAACCAAATACGCCACCGACGAATTCTTATTCTATGTGCTGGCGGCAGATCCCAACCGCGTGCGAAGGATCTATGTGCGCAAAATCGGGTCTCCGAAGAAAAAAAGGGAGAAGCGGCGCCGTGAGTGATGCCTGGATTTATTTCCTTGTCTTTTGCCTCCTTGCGATCTTTATCCAGGGGCTTTTTGCGCTCTTTGAGATGGCTTGCATCTCCTTCAACCGGGTCAGGCTCCACTATTACGCGAGCCAGGGAAAAAGGAGGGCGATTTGGCTCTCTGAGCTGATCGGCCATCCGGCAAAGCTCTTTGGCACGACGTTGATCGGCATCAACGCTTCATTGCAAATCGGATCGGAGTGCGCACGGAGATTTTACGAAGCTCTGCAGATCAATCCTGACTTTGCCCCTCTTTCCCAAGTCGTCCTTGTGGTTCTCTTCGGCGAGTTGATCCCCCTTTTCGGGGCGAGGCGCCATCCGGAGGCGGTCGCAATGGCTTTGGCACCGCTGATGATTTTGATTTCAAGGATTTTGACGCCGGTGATTTGGGCCTTTTCGATGTTGGCAAAAGGGATCCAGCACTGGGTTGTCGGAGCGCCCGAAGAAGGGTCTCTTTTCCTCTCCAGAGAGGAGGTGCAAAAGTCATTTGAAGAAGGGGAAGCGGAGCAAAACGAATTCAACGCCATGGCCGGCCAGGTCTTTAGCTTAAAAAATACGTTGGCACGCCAGTCAAGCGCCCCTCTCGATCCCTCGATCGTCCTCTCTTCAGCGGCGACGGTCTCCGATATCCGCAGGCAGATGGAGGGGCGGTTTCCTCCGTTTTTTTTGATTTCCCATCGCGACCCCCAAAATATTGTGGCGATCGCCGAGCTGCGCGATCTGCTTTTGCTCGATCCGAAGAAAAAGGTCATCGAGGCCGCAAGGCCGCCCTGGTTTGTGACCCAAGATACGACGCTCTCCCAAATTTTGGAGCAGTTCCGCAGAAACAACCAGAGCGTGGCTGTGATTCTTGATACCGGGGGAAAGACGGTCGGGGTCTTGACGTTCGACCAGATCGTCGACGCGATTTTCGGCCCCGAAAAGCCGGCCCTCCTGGAAGAAAAAGGGACGCTCTATGTGCAGAGGACTGTGTCGGGAACGATGACCATCGAGGAGTTCAACCAGGAGTTCCAGGCCGATTTCCCCTTCCATGAAGACGAGACGTTAAGCGACCTGATCGTCTCCAAGCTCGAGCATGCGCCGGTCAAGGGCGAGTCGGTCGAGATCGACGGCTTTTACTTCACCGTCCTGGAACCGTCATTGAGAGGGGCGAGAACCCTCTCTGTCAAGACCGTTGATTAAAAACGCCATTCTTCGGCAATCTCTCGGCAGAGAGAGGGATTGCCGGTCGCCAGTCCGAGTCCCTTCCCATGAGTAAAGAGGAGTTTGGAGAGAGGCAGTTCGTCGAAGAACCTGCCGATCTCGCTTGGAAACGAGGCGACATCATGGATGAGGATGATGGAATCTTTTTTCAAAAAAGGTTTCCAGTGTTCATACTGCTTTTGGATGTCTTCGTAGTGTTGTGTACAGTCGATATGGAGAAGGTCGATTTCTTTATTCCATTTGTTGGAAATCTCCGTGGGAGGGCCGATGATCAAATGGAGGTTTTTGACATATTTCAACCGAATTGCATTCAAGATATTATGAAAAGCGCTTTCCATAGCCATTCTCTTTCGTGAGAAATTGGCGTCGGTCAGCCAGTCGATCCCAAAGGTGTGGCCGCAGTTGCCATGAGCAAAGGAGATGGTTGAAAGCCCCATGTCGAACCCGAGGTCGACAGTGACTTTAGGCTTGAGTTTCTTGACGATCCAGATGGCAAAAAGCTCGTACCCTTTCCAGGAACTCGAGATAGACTGAATGAATTGTACCGCAGGAGTAGAGCGCAGTTTGTTATCTCTCGCCAATGACCATCCCTCACGATACCGCCATCAAATCTAATTTAAAACAGCAATAGATGTCGAGGGAATTGCAAAACCCCATCTTGGGGGACTCCGTCCCCCCAACCCCCTGTTAAAGGGGCTTGCCCCTTTAAAATCCCCGTTTTCCTGTTCCACTCCGTGGAATAGGGAAACAGGGGTTCTAAGGGGACTTGTCCCCTTAGCAGGGGCTTGGGGACGGAG
>DAIDLB010000216.1 GCA_027449725.1 Chlamydiota bacterium | reverse complement strand
TTTAGGTTTTTCTTCCCATGCCCCTGCCCTCGAAAGAGGGCAGGGGCCTTTTTTTTGCCCCTTTTGAACTCCTGTAGCATTACGCTTGTCTGTAATTATTAAGATATTTGCAAAATATTTATGATTCATTTATAATTGACTTTAGGGGGCATCGGCTTCTTGGAATTAGGAAAGGTTTTAACAATGGCAATCATGCTGAAGATCGACGAGTTGTTCAAAGACCCGGAGAAGATCACTCCGGAAAGCATCGGGCCCCTCTTCCAGGAGATGATGAGCTGTTTTCGAGCCTTGGGAGCCCAATTGGAGTCGAAAGACGAAGCCGAAAGAAATGAGGCTCTGGAGAGGATTGGAACACTAAGGGAGCAGCTCGAAGAGTGGGCGGCCATCCTTTCCGAGTCAATCGGCATGCAGCCGGCAAGTATAGAGGCCTATTTGAACGACCCGGCGCATTTCAGTTTGGAAGAATGGGAAGCGATCCGGCAGGCAAATGAAGAGTTGGCCGACTTTAAAAAGGAATTAAATGGGAAGGGAGAAGAATAAATGTCACTGACGGCAAAGATCGAAGAAATCTTCAATAATCCCGAAAAGGCGTCGGAAGAGAGCGTCAATGCACTGGTTCAGGAAGCGATCCGCGTTTTAGGCGACTTGAAAGAGCGGCTTGGGTCGGATGATGAAAAAGTGCGGAACGGGGCGCTGGAAGATGCGGCGAAGATGCAATTGGAGCTGAAAGAGCAGATAGAAAAGATGCAGGAACCGCTTGGGATCGATCCCGGACAAATCGAAGGCTATTCCAAAGCGGCGGACGCAGCTCTCGCGAGAGAAAACGCGTTCGGCCAGGCGTTGCAAAAATTGCAGCAAAGCCTCGCAGATCAGACGAAACATAAAAAACCAAAACGAGTCAAAGAGTGGCTCGCGAGCTAACTAAAAGAGGGTAGAATATGTCAGCAGATACGCAAACAACTTCAAGTCCATCGGTGGCAGATCAGATGTATGCCAACATGATGGCGGATCCTGATAACACGATAACCGTAGCGACCTTCGGGCTTCGTTATGCCATCGCGGGAATTCTCAATCTGGCCAACGCGCTCCAGGGGTTGGAAGGGGCCGCGGCCAGCATGGCGACTACATTGGGGGATACCATGATGGAGTACTCCAATGAGGAAAACGAAGATACGCAGGAACAGACTGAGTATTTGGAAGGTCTTCCTGCCGGCGATACGAAAGATGATAACACGAATGCCGCTAACAATAAAGCGATCAACGACCAGCAGGCTTTGATCTCGTCCCACCAGACGATTTACTCAAACCAGATTCAAACCGTCGATGCCATGTCGCAGCAGTGGCAGACCACGACCAGCTCCATCTCTCAAGGGTTGGCCAGCTTGTATAATATCATCGGTGAGATTAATGGTATTATTGCAAATGCCGCAGCTAAAGCGTAAGGATTTTGGTAAATAAACATTAATTTTAGGAGAAAACATGTCAGCAGCAGAATCAATCAGTTATTCACCGCTCACGCTCACTTCGGGCGCAGTTGCGATGGCCGTGGAAAATAGCATCACGGGTCCCGGCGTAGCAGCAGCGGATCGCGTAGGCGCTCCGAAGAGCGTCGTGGTTGCGAGCGCGGCTCCCAAGTTCAACGTGGCAGGGAAGTTCCAAGGCCAAGAGCTGGGCGAGATTCTCAGGACTTTAACTGAGATGGCGCAAGTGGTCAACAATCCCGCGGCTCGCGATGCTATCGATCCTGACGTGTTTGCCCAGTCGCTCAAAGAGCAGGTGAAAGGACTCGAGAAGCTTGGATTTGAAGGCACGCAGCCGATCTTGGATCTTTTGGATGAACCATCTGATACAGGGACGCAAGAGAGTTTTGAAGGGACGAGCCTGGCGGAGTCTAAAGCGAATTTGATCCAGATGGCGATGGCGATGACCGGCATGCAATCGGCTTTGGCTGAAGTGCAGCTCTCTCAGATGAAAGAGTCGTCGGTGATGTCCAACAAGACCTTGGGGATGATCGAGGCGCAGCGCGACCTCGCGAACCAGAATATTGATGACCAGATGGCAGCGCAGGCCAAGCAGAAGAGACTCCACAGATGGATGATGATCGGTACGCTTGTCGCTATGACGCTTATGGTGGCGGCCGGCCAGCCCGAAATGGCAGTCATGATGGGAGCGATGCTCGCCTTGCAGAAGAGCGGCGCCATGGAAGCGGCAACCTCGGGGATCGATAATCCCGCGCTTAAAAAACTGACAGAAGCAGCCATTCTTGTGGCTGTAACGGTTGTGACAGGCGGCGTTGCCGCTGGTCTTGAAGGCGGACTGACGATGCTCAGCGAAGTTGGAGCAAATACAATGGCCGAGATGGGCGTAGAAGCTGCTTCGTCCACCTTAAGCGAGGAAGTCACTTCCTCAATTGCAAAGAAAGTTGTCTCAGTCGTAGACGATGCGATCTCTGCCATAATCAAGGCTGCAACTCAGCTAGGCTATGGATTAAGCACAGTCGCTGAAGTGGGCGTAGAAGAAGCCGTTGCAAACTTAAGCGAGGATGCCGTCAAGCTATCCTATGACAACGCAGCAAGCGTTGCGAAAAACATCGCAATTATGGGCAGCGGACAGGTGCTCTTGTCGAGCGGTGCGGTTACGCAGCTCTCCGATTGGTTGACTGAGCTTTTTTACCTTGGTCAGGAAGACAAAAACAAAGCCAAAGAAATCGTCAAGATGGTGACGGAGCTAGTATTTACAGTTGCGGTTTCCGCTGCGTTGATGTACGCCGCGAGTTCTCAGGGTAAAATAACGGGCGAAAAAATGCTCACGCTGGGAAAGGTGCTCATGGGAGCGTCTTTTGGAACTCAGCTGGCGACGGATGGCCTAACCATGTATAGCGGTGCGGAGATGTTCGATATCGCAAAGCTCCAGAAACAGAATGCAGGGTACCAGGCCGGCTTGCAGCAGGCGCAGTTCATGAACAAGTACAACCTCGATGCAATGCAGACAAACCAGGAAATAGGTCGGCAGATGATGAAGTCGCTGCAGACGACCATGCTTGAGGTGTTTGCAAACTTGAGCGCGCCGACGAAGGCAGCAGCGCAAGTAGTGGGCAGAGCGTAAAAAAACAAAATTTAACGGAGAAAAAAGATGTCTAACTTTGGTGTTGTTCAATCAAGTGCTGCAACCACAATCGGGTTGCAGTCGCCGGAGATGGTGTTAATCCAGATCCAAATGCTCAAAAATGCCAATGAGCAAAGAGAAGATACGTTTGCGATCGGAGCGGAAGTAACGAATGATAAAAACGCGGCAACGATGGAGTATGGCGATCGGCAAGCGGCGGAAACCAGGATCAATGCCGAATCCCAAATTTCCGGCGGACTCGCAAGTGCGATCGTCATGGGCGGAGCCAGCGTCCAAAGCATCTCCTTGCAGAGCGAAGTCGATACGATGAATAAGCAGTTGCAGAATGTCGGTACCTTTAAAGCGAATTTGATAACGGGATCTCCCGAAAGCATTGGGTTTAATGTTTCCACTGTTTCTTCGCCGCAAGACGTTTTGGAGTTTAAGAATGATTTCAATGGGGCGAAGACTTTGGACGAAAAAGCCGTGCTGTTCAATGACAAGCCTAAAGGATACTTCGAGGATGCGGCAAAGCAATTCAGCGGAGACACTCCTGAATCAAAAGCAGTTCGAAAACAGGCCATTGACAAGGCTACGGAATTGGAGCAAAATCTTCGATCACAAGTGGCGGAGAAGAGCGACAAGATCAAATCAAAAATGCAGACCGGCCAATCTTTTGGACCGGCATTGAGCGGTCTCGTCAGCGGGTCTTTCACGATGCGAGCTGCTGAGACGAAAGTCGAGCAGGCGCAGGAGCAGGTTCTCCAAAATATGGCCGATAACTCCAAGAGCTTTGTTGAGACAATGCAAAGCACTATGGATCAAATGGTTCAGATGTCCCTGAAAGGGATTGAACAGCTGATGCAGAACCTGCAGTCGGTCGTTCAGGCATCGAACGCCCGAGCCTAAAGTTTCCTTCCCCGGCTGCCGTCCTCTCGAGGGCGGCGGCCATTTTTTGTCTCTAATCGTACTTTCGTAGCGTTACGATAGTTAATTGTTGATTTAGCATGGAATTTATGGTATAATAATATAGAAAACAACAGGGCTTTATTATGGCAAGTTCATTAGGTTATACCGCCTCGTTTGGACGGTCGGTTGCCGATTCAGCGTCACAATCACCACCTAATCACGAGCTTGACCTAGACGCCTTGGAGACCTTCCAGTTTTCACAGGTCTTTTTGACGAATGGAAAGACTAAACAGCTTGTGATCCCTTTGACGGTAAAAGATCCGGCTGATGCGAACATGGCGGCAGCTGCCAGAAAGAAATTGCTGGAGGACTTAGCGCAAGAAAGTAAGGTCATTACTTACATTGACATCAAAAATATGACGATGAAGGTTCGCGGCCCGAAAGGCGAGTTAGTGACGGAAGAAATCCCGATGAGTGAGGAAGTTCGAACCCTCCGGGGGGTTTATGATCGGCTGGCCAGGGCAAACGAGATCCCCGTTTCGTGGGATTCCAAGGTGTCGCCGAGTCTCGTGTGTCCTCCAGGAAGAATCCAAACGATCAACTCGTGGCCGGTGGGCAAAATGATTACTACTCTCAAGATTACAGACAATGATAAGATAAAGCGGGCCGAAGCGATTGATACCTTGCGCACTGAAATGGAAAAGGCGATTGATCCGAATGAAGCGAGCCTGTCTCAGGAAGATAAGGATAGACGCACTGTCTTGAGAAATTACTTTGGAGCGTGCTCTTCTTTAGCACTTGTTGCCAATGCCGGCGGTGTAAGTAGAGCTGAGTTGGAAGCCGCAGTCAAAGAGAAAGAAAAAGACAGCTTCATTCAAGGAACGATTTTAGGACTCACGGACGGCGAACTCACCTTGGAAGAGCAGACCTACCTGACAGATATCGAGCTCTTAGGCGTAAAGAAGAGGGCAGAATTGGTCGAGGAATCGCATAAGCGCGGGCGCCCTGTGCCCCAAGACAGCTTTGAGCGCGTTTTCTTGGGTGCTTTCGATGAAGCTTTAAACGGAAAGGTTTTAGACCAAGTTGTCGAGAATTTCTGTCAGCACCCGTTAGTTGCTGCTATAGGACTTAAGGGTCCCCCTCTTGAAGCGTTCAAGGAGAAATTCAAGACAGAGCTTGGAGAGGCGATCAGAACGGTAGGTGTACTTCCTTCCGCTCATTTTGTGCAGCCCCCGACGCCCTTAGATCTGGATTTGGACTTTAGCTAAGCCGACTTATCGCGGATGATGCGGGGCGGCTTCTGGTCGACGACGCACTCTTTTTCGATGACGATCTCGCGGATGCCGGGATCCGACGGTACATCGAACATCAGGTCGCGCAGCATGTTCTCCGCAATCATCCGGAGCGCTCTCGCTCCCGTGCCAGTCTCTTTCGCCTTTTGAGCCATCGCTTCCAGCGCCTCTTCCGTGAACTCGAGCTTGACGTTTTCCTCTGCGAAGAGTGCCTTGTATTGCTTGATGATGGCGTTTTTCGGCTTGCTTAAAATATCGACCATATCGTGCACCGTCAGCTCGTTGCAGTTGGCGATGCTGTTGAAGCGACCGACGAACTCCGGGATCATTCCAAAAGAAATCAGGTCTTCCGGCTCCACTTTGGAGAGAAGATAGTTCGTCTCATGCACATCGACTGCTTTCTTTGTCGAGGCGTCGAAGCCGATGGTGCTTTTACCAAGCCTTTTGGCGATCATCTTGTCGAGGTGGACGAACGCGCCGCCGACGATGAAGAGAATGTTTTGCGTATTGACCTTGATGTATTCCTGGTTTGGGTGCTTGCGTCCCCCTTTTGGAGGTACGTTCGCAACCGTCCCTTCGACGATTTTTAGAAGCGCCTGCTGCACCCCCTCGCCGGAAACGTCTCTTGTGATGGAGACGTTCGAGGTCGTCTTGCGGATCTTGTCGATCTCGTCGACATAGATAATCCCCATCTCCGCCTTGGCCACATCGTAATCGGCTGCCTGGAGGAGCCGGAGGATGATGTTCTCCACGTCTTCGCCGACATAGCCCGCTTCGGTGAGAGTCGTCGCATCGGAGATCGCAAAGGGGACGTCAAGGATGGCTGCGAGCGTTCGCGCCATCAGCGTTTTTCCCGACCCGGTAGGTCCGATCAGCATCACGTTCGATTTGCTATACTCGATCTCATTTTGCCGCGAGAGCGATCGGATCCGTTTATAATGGTTATAGACCGCAACCGAGATCGTTTTCTTCGCGTTTTCCTGGCCGATGATGTACTCGTCGAGATGCTCTTTGATTTGGCGAGGCTTTAAGAGCTTCATGTCGTAGCCCACCGGCTTTTTCTGGATGATGTCGACGCAGAGCGTCACGCATTTATCGCAGATGTAGGCGTTCGGTCCCGAAATCAGTTTTTCAACGAGGTCTTCGGTACGTCCGCAAAAAGAGCAGGTCGTTTGCGGAGCGGTGGTCGGTTTTTTTCCCATGATTATGCTTTTCCTGAGATGAGCGAGGCTGTGGCTGATTTCGTCTCCGAGCTGCTATCTGCAGTCGGCGGTTTTGCAATATGGTCTACCAGGCCGTATTTCAGGGCGCTATCCGGGTCCATATAAAAATCTCTCTCTGAATCTTCCAGAATTCTCTCGATCGATTGCCCCGAAAAGCGGGACATGAGGCCGGAGGTGATTTTTTTCAGATTCAGGATCTCTTTTGCCTGGAGCGCGATGTCCTCCGAGGTGCCGCCGACGCCGCCATAGGGTTGGTGGAGCATGATCCGGCTGTGGGGAAGAGCGTAGCGCTTGCCTTTTGTCCCTGCGGCCAAAAGAAGGGCAGACATCGAAACAGCTTGTCCGATGCAGTAGGTGTTGATGTCGCAGCCCAAAAAGAGCATCGTATCGAGGATCGCAAGCCCCGAAGTGATGTGTCCGCCGACCGAATTGATGTAGAGGCTGATGTCTTTTTTCGGATCTTCCATCCTTAAAAAGAGAAGCTGCGCAATGATGATATTGGCGGCCTGGTCGCTGATATCGGTCCCGATAAAGATAATTCGGTCTTTCAGCAAGCGCGAAAAAATATCCATCGAACGCTCGCC
>DAIDLB010000215.1 GCA_027449725.1 Chlamydiota bacterium | reverse complement strand
TGGGGGCCGTAGCGGCGGGTCGAGAGCCCCGCCTGGACGATCGAGGAGAGGAGGTTCGGGTGGGCGCGGCAGAGCGCTTCCGCCTCCGGATACTGGCGCCTTTCCAGGCAGTCGCGCAAATTTTTCACGAACGCCTCGGGAAGGAGCTCCTTCGGACGGAAGGTCGCAAACGTATAGAGCCAGAGGACGAGCGCGGAGATCGAGAGGATGAGTAAGAAGGAGTAGATCAGCGGCGCTGCCGCAAAGATTTTTTGCAAATCGATCGCTCCCTTGAGGGGAAGGGGCTCTGCTGCAAAAGTGGATAAGAGGATGTTCATGCGGTGTCTCCCAAATGGAAATTGGCGGTGCCGATCTGAGATTATCAGTTTTTTCACCAAACGCGCAAGGAGGAAAATGGGATCGGATGCTATACTTTACACCATGAAAACCGATTCCGATCTCCAGATCCCCTTTGCCTGGGAAGAGAGGCGCCCCGTCCTTTTAGAAAAATGTTTATATATCCCTTCCTGGGGCCAAGAAGGCGCCCACCTGGGCCCCGGCATCTGGCGCCAACACGAAGTCTTCGCCGATCCCAACCTGCCGCTCGCCATCGAATTTTGTTCCGGAAACGGAGAGTGGATTGCCAACATGGCTTTGAGCCATCCCCATCTCAACTGGATTGCCGTGGAAAAAGATTTTTACCGGGCAAAGAAGATCTGGCTCCGCCTCTTCCGCCAATCGCTTCCCAACCTCTTTGTCGTCTGCGGCGAGGCCCTATCCTTTTCCAAACACTATCTCGAAGACCACTGCCTCAGCGAAGCGTGGGTCAATTTCCCCGACCCATGGCCCAAGCGCTCCCATGCCAAGCACCGCCTCATCCAAAAGCCGTTTGAAGCTGAGATGCGCCGCACCCTTTCCTGCGAGGCTCCTCTTACCCTCGTCACCGATGACGAGCGCTACAGCGCTCAAATGACCCAGGTATTTTCTTCGTGGAAAGGAAATTCTTCGAGCGAGATGCCTGGATACGGCACCTCCTACTTCCATACGCTTTGGCTGGAAAAGCAAAAACAAATCCACTACCACAGGTTTACGCATGGCTCTCTGGATTGAACTCAGCGCCCGGTCCCAGGAGAAGATCGACTGGAAAGAGGCCATAGCAAAGGCGTCCAACGCTTCCGGGCAGATCTTCTGGGTATTCGATCTCGGACTCGAAGATCCCGCCTTCCCGATCGACGATGAAATGCGTCTTCACGAACTCTCCCTGGCCCTCAAACACTTTTCCGAAACTCTCTTTCCCCGATTCGAAGAAAAGACCGTAGGCGCCGCCCTCTACCGTGGCCCCCTCGACCTGGGCGGCCGGCAACAAAAGGAGGAGCTTCCATTGTACCTGGACACCTATGCGGCCTATTTCCAGCTCCTCGCCCACAAGCTGCCCGACTCCCTTTCAATTTTTATCCTATTTGACGCAACCGGCATACCCCGAACAGAAGCTTTGTCCCTGCTTTCCAAAGACCGCTTTTCCCACTTCGAGCTCGGAGTAAAAGGACTTGCCTCCGCTTCCTGGTGCCTGGCCTGGGAAGGAGAGAACCTTACCCTTTCCGAAGCCAAGGTCGGCGTCGTCCTGCCCCAGGAATACGATGCGGCAGAATTTGAACAGCTCCTCCAGGAACTAGACGCAAACGCCACCACTTACCGCGTCGTCTCAGAAGCGTTTATGACCGAAGAGTGGGATGGACTCGAGACGATGATCTCGCCACCGCTATCGGCCAGAGGAAACAGGATGTTGAAAGGATTTTTAGCGTCCGGTGGACAGGTAGAAATTCGGGGCAGAGGGATTCGAACCCCCGACCTACTGGTCCCAAACCAGCCGCGCTAGCCAAGCTGCGCTATGCCCCGCACTAGAGAAGCGAGTTTACAAGATCTCTTGATTTTTTAAAATCGAAATCATGATTATAGCTTTCTTGGAGGACTCCGTCCCCCACCCCCCCTGCCAAAGGGTAAGCCCTTTGGAAACCCCTTGTTTTTTTTGATCCACTCCGTGGAACTAAAAAACAGGGGATTTTAAAGGGGCTCGCCCCTTTAACAGGGGCATGGGGACGGAGTCCCCACACATGCCAGAGGAGAAACGATGTCCGGATTTTTAGATACCCCAAGTGTACAAAAACTCAAAGCGCTCGCGGCCCATGCGATCGACCTGACGAAGGGGCTGACGCCCGAGCGGATCGAGACGATGCGGCTTTCTATGGCGGGGTTTGACCTCCTTTATGGGACGGAGAGGGTGACGCCGGAGGTCATGGACGCGCTGTATGAACTTGCGGACGAGACGCGGGCCCTGAAAAAGATGGCTGCGATGCAAGCTGGAGAGATCCTCAACCGGATCGAGAAGGTGGAGTCGGAGAACCGCGCCGTGCTCCATACGGCGATGCGCGACCAGTTTGAGGAGAGGCAGAGCGCTCCTGCTGCCGAAGAGGCGAGCGGCATGGCAGCGCGGGAGCTGAAGAAGCTGGAGCATTTTCTCGCCAAGATCGATCGAGAGGAGAGGTTTACCGACCTGATCCAGATCGGCATCGGCGGCTCCGACCTCGGCCCGCGCGCGCTCTATCTCGCGCTGCAGGCTTTTGCCCGTCCGGGCAGGCGTGCGCATTTCATCTCGAACGTCGACCCCGACGATGCGAATGCAGTGCTCTCCGGCGTCGACCTGAAAAAGACCCTCGTCGTCGTGGTCTCGAAGTCGGGATCTACGCTCGAGACGCTGACAAACGAAGAGTTCGCCCGCGCCCGCTTCCACAAGATGGGCCTCGACCCGAAAGAGCACTTCATCGCGGTCACAGGGGAAAAGAGCCCGATGGACGATCCGTCCCGCTACCTCGCCTCCTTTTACATGTGGGATTTCGTCGGCGGCAGATATTCGGCGACCTCGATGGTCGGTGCCGTCGTGCTCGGCTTTGCCCTCGGCTATCCGGGCATCGTAGAAGTTCTCCGCGGAGCCCATGCGATGGACCGCCATGCGCTCACGATGCCGGCAAGAAAAAACCTCCCCCTGACCTCCGCGCTCCTCGGCATCTGGAACCGGAACTTCCTTCACCTCCCCACCGTCGCGATCATCCCCTATTCACAGGCGCTCATCCGCTTTCCGGCGCACCTCCAGCAGCTCGACATGGAGTCGAACGGCAAGAGGATCGACAAGCAAGGCCATCCGGTCTCCTTTTCAACCGGCCCCGTCATCTGGGGCGAGCCGGGAACGAACGGCCAACATTCGTTCTATCAGCTCATCCACCAGGGAACCGACCCGATCCCCCTCGAGTTCATCGGCTTTAGAAAGAGCCAACACCCGATCGACATCGAAGTGCAGTTCACCTTCTCTCAGGAAAAGCTCCTCTCCAACCTCTTTGCCCAGTCGATCGCCCTGGCCAGTGGACAGGCCAGCTCGAACCCAAACAAGTTCTTCCCCGGAAACAGACCGAACCGAATCCTCCTCGCCGACCGCCTCGACCCCTTCACCGCAGGGGCGCTCCTCGCCTACTACGAACACAAAGTCGCCTTCCAAGGCTTTATCTGGAATATCAACTCCTTCGACCAGGAAGGGGTGCAGCTCGGAAAAGTCCTTGCCCTCAAGATCCTCGAACAGTTCAAAGCCAAAAGAACAAAAGAAACTCCATCTCCATTCCCGCTCGGCGAAGCGTATCTGAACATCCTGTCTTAATTGGGGACTCCGTCCCCAAGCCCCTGCTAAGGGGACAAGTCCCCTTAGAACCCCTTTGTTTTTTTGTGATTCCGCGGCGCGGAATCACAAAAAAACAGAAGGGGTTCTAAGGGGACTTGTCCCCTTAGCAGGGGGGGTGGGGGACGGAGTCCCCCAATTATTTTGCGAAGAGGAGGTCTGAGGCGCCCTGGGCACGGGCCAAAAATTCTTCCCGGCTGATCCGGGTGATGCGGCTGTCGTTATTGCAGAAATAGGCGCCGTTGTCCGCTGAATAAGAAACCCAGTGGCCGCCGTTGGTCGAGCCGCTGTGCAGGGTGAAGCCGATGAGCTTCATGGAAACTTTGGCGTCCCCAATCTGGATCTCTTCCACTTCTTTCACGGAGATCGGGGCGTTTACTTTTACGCCGGAGCCGGCATAGGCCCACCGCTTCAGACTGACCATCGCTTGGGTGGGAGCAGGGTTGCTCCAGGCCGTCTTTTGAAAGAGGGGGTTGCAGGGATGCGTCTCCAGATCTTGCATCTGATAGCAGGCCGGCTCGCTGCCCTCGAGAGAGGTCGTCCAGATCGCGCCTATCAACGCTCCGAGCGGTTTGCCCGCGTCCGCTTCGGTCAGCTCCACTTCGAGCTGGGCGGGACGGATGGATTTGTTTTCGGAGTAATAGCGGTTTAGTTCGGCGTCAAGGACGAGGTCTCCTCCCGGACGGGGAAGGGCGCCTTCGGGCGGAGCGTAGTAGCGGCGCACCGACTCCGTCAGCAGGTAGCCTTTTTCCTGCAATCTTTTGAAGAGCGGGGATTTCTCATCCGCGATCAGCGTCCGGAAAACCTCGTTCGCATCCCATTGGCCCGTGGCAAATTCGTTGCTGCCCGACAGGCGGCAGAGGGCATTCCGCAATTTGCCGATCCCTGAGACTGTCGTTTGACCGCTCTTTTGCGCTTCGCGGTAGTTGAAGAGAAACTCGCCAAACTCGCGCGACGGGCCGCCTTCGGTCCACTCTTCGATAAGAGCTTCTTCGAGGACCGGATTTTTGAGAATTAGCTGCAAGGCGGAGGCGAGAAAACAGGAGTTGCCTTCGTTCGGGATGCCAACAGGGAGAGCGCCGGCAGGAGCGCTTTGCTTCGAAGCGAAGAGGCGCGTGAAAAAGCGTCTTATTGGATTGCAAACCGGTTTTGATGCCAGCGTCGGCAGCGCCCGCTCCAGCTTGCCGATTTGGCTGAGCGCCCTCTCTTTCCCGCTCCACTCCAGCCCGCACGCGCGCTCTTTCAGAGTGGCCAGTTCATCTTTTAACAGCCGCTCTTCTTGGGGAATCAGGTGCACGCCCGCCTTTTGGAAGTCAACAAATCTTTGGGAATAGGCAACCAGGTCCGAAACCAATGACGCGGCCTTCTTCATCTGGAGGAAGGAGAGAACACGATCCATCGCCTGTTCGATCTCGGGGCAGGGCGCATCGACCCGCGTGGTCAAAAAGGAACAAAATTCCGCCTCTTCTTCTTCCCAAGTCTCTACCGGCGTCAGCTTGACCCCTGCAAAAAATTGCTCGATCTTCAAGAGCGTCTCCGCATGGCGGACCGCCGTCTGCAGCTCAGGCGCAGGAACCCTAAAGGGATCTCTTATCGGCGCAACTAAAAGAGACATTTCCAACATCCATTTAATTAATTCCATTTATTATACCACAAAAATGAAATTCCTTCTCTGAAAATAAAGAATACGAAAAACCCTAAATTTTCATATTATGGAACACTGCATCGACGTCGTCGAGATTCTCCAGCCACTCGATTAAAGCAATATTTTGATCTGCTGCCTCGTCGGAGACCTCCACCCAAATTTTTGGGATCATCTCCAACGCAGCCTCTTTGCAGGGGATGCCCGCCTTTTGCAGAGCTTCTTTGACCTGCAAAATCGCGTCGACGGGAGCCAAGACCGCATAGGCCTCGTCTTCGACGGAAAAATCCTCGGCGCCGCTCTCCCCCGCAAGCAAAAAGAGCTCGTCTTCCGAGAGGCCCTCTTTGGGGATCCGGATCACCCCTTTGCGCTCGAAATTATAGGAGACAGCTCCCGGTGTGGCGATCGTCCCTCCGCACTTATTGGTCGCAATGCGGATTTCAGAAGAAATCCGGTTTTTGTTGTCGGTCATCACATCGACGAGGATACCGACGCCCCCGAACCCGTAGAGCTCATAGGTCATCTCGGTATAGTCTTCGCCCCCATCGCTCGACGCCTTTTTGATGTTGCGCTCCACATTGTCGTTCGGAACATTGGCGTCCTTGGCCTTTTGGATCGCGATCCGGAGCTTGGTATTCGATTTCGGATCGGCCCCTCCCTGGCGCACGGCGCTGATGATCTCTTTGATGACGCGGCTAAAAATTTTTCCCTTGATCTTGTCGGCGCGATCCTTCCGATGCTTGATGTTCGCCCACTTGCTATGACCGGCCATGGAGCCTCCTAAAAAATTGTAAACAACCCCGTTCCCACTCCTTGGCAAAAGGGTAGTATTTATGCTGTTTCTCCAGCCGTCTGAACTCCGCTGTATGCACGAGGAGACGCCCCCTTGTATCGAGAAGGCTCTTGCAGACGGCATGAAGCATCTCATGATAGACGATAAACTCGACAAAAGGAAGAGGGACCGAGCTTTGGTCGAGGATCCGGTTGATCCGGATGATGGGCGTCGTCCGGTCGTAAACCCCGAACGTGATGTGGCGAAATCTCCGGTAGCGGGGCGCTGGAAACCATGCGATCGGGACGTCGATCTTGTCCTCAAAATATTCGGCGTTGACACGGTCGTAGAGCTCTTGCAAATCGATGCACGCTCCTTTGGAATTCGAAAGAGCGCCGTCGGCCAGAGGCGGCTCGATGGTCGTAAAAAAGAGATGCGCCATCTGCCGGAGGATCGCCCTGCATTCGCGATCGGGGCGGATCGCAAAACGGATGAGCGCCTGCAAGACGGGTGTCGGCGCGTGCAAAAACAGGCGGTGGACAGAAAGCCGCACGGCGCCTCTATCGGATCTGCTGGCGCTCGCGTAGGTCGACCCGTCGGTGATCTTAAGTTCAAGCGGATACTCGGTCAGCGCCTGCAGCCGTGCCCGGAGTTCTTCCGAATTCATACAAGACTTTTTTGCATCATGATTTTATCGAGATAGCGGCCCGGCGCCTCTTTAATAAACTTCTTCTGGACGCCATACTGGACAAAGCCGAGTTTTTGATAGAGGTGGATGGCCGGGTTGCCCAAGTACACTTCAAGATGGAGCAGCTCGATGCCAAAGCGGGTTTTCGCAAGCTCTTCGAGCTCGACCAGAATCCGCCGCCCCACTCCCTTTCCGCGGACCTTTTCATCGACAACGATCGCAAGGAGGCTCTGATACGAGAGCTTTCGAAACGGGTGAAGATAGAGGACCGCGGTTCCGCACGGCGTCCCATTCCAAAGCGCGGTAAGCACGCTCTCCTGTTTGATGTAGCTCATCCAGATGCGCGCTGCATCTTCGATCTCGCGGAGGTCGGCGAGAGGAAACCAGCGGAGCACACCCGGCTGGAGAAGCCACTCGACAAGAAGCTTTTGGTCGCCCTCTTCGGAGACGCGGAGCGAGATAGGCCCTTCTTTCATGAGAAAAACACCTCCATCAGCCTCCGCGCATGCCTTCGGCCGCCGATGCGGACGAAGTTCTCCTGGCAGGCATAGGTTTCAAAACCGAGCGGGGACAAGACAGAGCCCAGCCCATTCGGCTCGAAGATCTCGGCATGGAGCCCCTCCAGGCGAAAGCGGGTCTTTGCGAGATGCATCAAATTGCGCACGAGCGACGTGCCGATCCCTCTTCTCCGAAGGGCCGGATCGACGATGAGATAAAAAGCGGCGTGGTGGGCGACTTTGCGGTACGGCATCAAAAAGAGCGTCCCCACCGCGCAAGGTTCTTCTGCAACCGTCCCGGTCAAACTTGCCTTGTACTTCGCAAAGCCGATCCAGTTTTTCAAGGCGTCCCCCGTCTCCTGGTCCGTCTCAAAAGGAAACGGTTCTCTTTCCTTCGGATCGGAGAACCACTTTTCCAAAGCAGCCAAATCCGAGGCTTCCGAATAACGGATGTCGAACCCTTCCGGAACCTGTTTTCCCATCTTATCCAAACTCTTTCAGGTAGGCGTGGATGAAATCATCGATCTCCCCGTCCATCACAGCCTGGATGTTGCCCGACTCCACCTTCGTCCGGGTATCTTTGACGAGCGTATACGGCTGGAATACATAGTTCCGGATCTGGCTTCCCCAGGCGATGTCCTTCTTCTCGCCGCCCATCGCCGCCAGCTTCTCCTGCTGCGCCTGGTGTTCTTTCTCATAGAGCTTCGACTTGAGCATCTTCAAGCATGTCTCGCGGTTCTGGATCTGGCTCCGCTCGCTTTGGCACGAGACGACGATCCCCGTTGGAAGATGCGTCATCCGGACCGCGGAATCGGTCTTGTTGACGTGCTGCCCCCCGGCCCCCGACGCGCGGTACGTATCGACCTTAATATCTTCGGTCCGCACCTCGACCTGAACATCGTCGATGATCGGAGTAACGTCGACAGAGGCGAAACTGGTATGGCGCTTGGCATTGGCATCGAAAGGAGAGATCCGGACCAGCCGATGGACACCCTTTTCCGATTTTGCGTAGCCATAGGCGAATGCGCCCGTGATCCGGTAAGTCATGTTCTTGATCCCGGCGACCTCGCCATCCAACCTGTCGATCACCTCGACCTTCCAGCCTCTCTTTTGCGCCCACCGCTGATACATGCGCGAGAGCATCGCAGCCCAATCGCATGACTCGGTGCCGCCGGCGCCGGCATTGATCTCGAGATAGCAGTCCTTGGCGTCGAGCTCGCCGGAGAGCATCTTACGGGTCTCCAGCTCCGAGAGGCCCGACTCCACGGCATTCAGCTGATCGGTCAGCTCCTTGACAAGCCCCTCGTCGCCCAAACTCTCCGCCTCGGGCAGGAGGTCGGCCACATCCTGAAACTTCGATCTCAACTCGCGGAAGGGAACAGTCCAAAGTCTAAGCGCGTTGAGCTCGTCGATGATTTTTTGCGCAAAGGACTGGTCGTCCCAGAAATCGGCCTGGGCCATCCTCTCTTCAAGCTGGGCTACCCTGGAATCTTTTGCAGCCAGGTCAAAGAAACCTCGACATTTCTTCGAACCGCTGTTCGATTTGTTTCATCTTCTCTTGTGTTTCTACCGTCATTGAATACTCCAATTGGAAAGGGTCATGATACTCCGAACTGAAAAAAGTGTCAAAAATGGAAAAAAATTATTTCACACTCTTTTTACGCCCCCTTTACATTTATTCGGTCATACCTATAATCGATGGCTCATTTTTGGAGGTTCCAATGACACTGACAAACATTCAAACTGCGGCCGCAAACTGCTGCGCGCCGGTACTGAACACGGCGGCGACAGCCGCGGCCTGGATGGGTCGAAACATGCAAGCGATGGGACGCGTTTCCCTCGATGCAGGCAAATCCATCGGCAGCGGAGCCCTGTTTCTGACTGCGAAATGCGCTTCCTTTGCAAAAGCTATCTTCTCCGGCGCCTGCATGTACGCTAATCTGGGCTGGCAGGTAGCGAAATACCTCGGCGCGAGAAGCTGGGAGTGCGCAAAAATCGGAGGAGCCTACGGTTTCGAAAAAGCCTCTCTCCTCTTCTCGAAGATCGTCAGCGGCGGAAGCTACGCCCTCGGCGCAATGGCAAACGGGATCAGCGCAGGCGCCAGCGCCGCGAAATGCGGGGCCATTAAAATCGCCTCCTTCACAAAAGATGTCTGCCTCGCCGCAGGAGCAGGCGCCCTTCAAGGCATCCAAATCACCCGCAGCTTCGTCGCATCCCACCCGAAAGAGCTCGCTATCGCCGGCGGATGCCTCGTCATCGGCCTTGCGGTCGGCTATGCAGCAGCGCGCGTCTTCAACCCGCCTGCACAAGAAATCGCGTAAGTTATCTGGGGGGACTCCCTCCCCCTCACCACCTGTTAAAGGGGCGAGCCTCTTTAAAATCCCCTGTATTTTTTGTGATTCCGCGATGCGGAATCGCAAAAAATACAGGGGGTTCTAAGGGGGCTTGCCCCCTTAGCAGGGGCTTGG
>DAIDLB010000214.1 GCA_027449725.1 Chlamydiota bacterium | reverse complement strand
TTGTCCTTATCTTCGGCCATCAAGTTTTCTAAAACCGATAAACCGTCAGCCTCTTCCGCGTAGTGTTTAGCAAAGCAGAGTAGACTTTCTCTGCAAGCGCCCTGTTTTTTCGTGTTCCTATCCGATTGATACATAAGAGTTAAAATTCATAAAAAATCACTGCATTTTTGCATCCGCCCATAGCTGTTTCCCTTCATTTTTCTGACAATAAATTTTTTTATTGCCAATATTGACATGGAATTCCTATTGTCTGGGGTTAGAGAAACTGCATCCCTTGGGCATAGGGTCTCGAAGCAGGATTTACATGCTTCAGGCGGAGCGGGTTTCTTGTTGTAAGACATGAACACTATGGAGACCGTTTTATGAATTGGAACCATTCCTTGAGCCGTGTTTTGGGAACAGCGGCGCTGGCGTTTGCTGCGACGAGTGCAGTTGCCATGCCAAAAGCCCCATGCTCAGATCAAAGAGATACAATGCCGAGAGGCCCTTGCGACCAGAAACCCGATATCTGCTGCGAAGAGCCGCGTCCTGGACCGTTTGGATTTGCATACCCGATGGATGTGGATCTGAATTGCCCAAGAGATTTTTATATAAACGTTACAGGGCTCGCCTTGCAGGCAAAGCAAGACGGTATGGCATTTGCGCTCCGTAACTCCAATAGCGATAATCAGCAGATCTTGAACGGCCAGGTGCTGAACTTCTCTACCGACAATCATGACTGGCACTACAACCCGGGGATGCGCGTGGGCTTAGGATTCTACGTCAACCACGACGCGTGGAACCTTGAATTTGAGTGGACTTGGGTCAACATCACCGACGCAAAACGGTTCTCGGGGGCAAATAACGACGTTCTCATCCCTCTTTGGATCGCACCTCAAACTATAAGCACCACCTGGACGACGGCAGGAGCAGTATGGAATGCTCATTACAACGTTCTTGATGCGAAACTCGGTAAACCCTACCACGTGAGCCGCTACCTGGTTTTCAATCCGTTCTTTGGCCTTCGAGCAGGATGGATTGACCAGCACTTCTCCGCACACTACGGGGGCACATATAATTCCGCACTCTCCGGGACAGTACATCATGGCGAAAATGATTTCTGGGGCTTCGGATCCAGAGCTGGGATCAAGACGGATTGGATCATCGGCAAAGGCTGGAACCTATTCGGCAACATCGCCGCATCGCTTCTCTTCGGTAAATTCGAAATCGATCAGAACGTGAACCAAACTGGCGCGACCGTAGGTTCTTCCCAAGGGTTCGAAATAGAAGAAGAGTTCTATCAGAACGTGCCGAACATGGACATCGAGCTAGGGATTGCCTGGAACAAGTATTTCAATAAGCAGAAATACCGCATCCAGATCGCCGCTGCTTATGAATTCCATGAATGGTGGAACCAGATGAACATGAGAAGGATCTACGGAAATGGGACAGCATCACCAGGCACCATCATACAGAGCGATACGGTAAGCCGCGGCAACCTGACCCTGAACGGATTCTCCCTGAACGTCAGATTCGACATCTAATCCGGCGTCTCTCTGAATTCGAGAGAAGGCTCTGCGAGGCAAATGCCTCGCAGGGCCTTTTTGTTTCTGGAAATATTCCGAAGAACGCGCTACCCTTAATTTAAAAAAGGAATTGACCCATGCTTGGAGAAACAGCCGCCCACCTGTTCATCATTCTCGTTTTTGCGATCGGATATTTCGCGATCATCTTCGAGCATTCGATCAGGATCAACAAGACCGCCTCGGCCCTCATCATGGCCGTCTTCACCTGGATGTTTCTCTTTCTCATCAAGGGAAGCGCGTTAACTGAAAACACCTCGCTTCTCTCCGAGCATCTCGGCAGCGTCAGCCAGATCATCTTCTTCCTCCTCGGCGCCATGACGCTGGTAGAGCTGGTCGACTCCCACAGGGGCTTCCGGATCATCACCAATGTAATTCAGACGAGCTCGAAGCGAAAACTCCTTTGGATCATGGGCTTCGTCGCCTTTTTCCTCTCAGCCATCCTCGACAACCTGACGACAACCATTGTCATGGTCTCGCTCCTCCGTAAACTCGTATCCGACCGGAATGAACGGCTCGCCCTCGGCGCGATGATCGTCCTCGCAGCCAACGCGGGCGGCGCCTGGACGCCGATCGGCGACGTAACAACGACGATGCTCTGGATCAACGGAAACATCAGCACGACGATGGTGATGAAATCGCTCTTCCTGCCAAGCTTCCTCTCCTTCATCCTCGCGCTCATCCTTTTCGGATGGAACCTGAAAGGGCGCTATCCCAACATCGTCGCAAAAGCCCACGAGGAAGAACCGGAGCCCGGCGCACGCCTCATCTTCTGGTGCGGCCTCGGGGGCCTCATCTTCGTCCCTATCTTCAAAGGCCTCACAGGCCTCCCCCCTTTCATGGCCATCCTCATCGCCCTCGGCGCCCTCTGGGTCATCACCGACCTGATGCACTACAAATACGAGCGTAGAGAGCACCTTCTCGTCCCCCACATCCTCACAAAAATCGACACCTCGGGAGTCCTCTTCTTTTTCGGCATCCTGCTCTGCATCGGCTCTCTCGACGCCATTGGCATCCTGCGCGACCTCGCCGTCTTCCTCGACCAAACCGTCGGCAACCTGGCCGCCATCGCAACGATCATCGGCCTCCTCTCCGCCGTCGTCGATAACGTCCCGCTCGTCGCCGCCGGCATGGGGATGTACAGCCTCGAAGCCTACCCCATGGACTCTTCCCTTTGGCAGATGCTCGCCTACTGCGCCGGCACCGGCGGCAGCATCCTCGTCATCGGCTCCGCTGCCGGCGTCGCCTACATGGGCATGGAAAAAGTCTCCTTTGGCTGGTACCTCAAAAAAGCCAGCCTCATCGCCCTCATCAGCTACCTCTTCGGCATGGGCGTCTATCTCCTCCAGCAAGCTGTGTTTTAAGGGGCTCAGCCCCTTAAGATCCCCGCCAAAAGGCTTCGCCCTTTGGAAACCCCTTTCTTTTTATGCGGATGCACTCCGTGCATCCGCATAAAAAATAAATAGGATTCTAAAGGACGAAGCTACGTTTATGGACAGTCTCTAAGAGAGCCCTGCTTGCAAGATATCGTGCATGCGGAGGAGTCCAACAACGACGCCGTCTTCGACGACGGGGAGGACGGTGATGAGGCGGGCGGGGTCTTCTTCCATGCGGCGGAGCGCCTCGAGGGCGAGGAGGTCCGGGGGGATGGTCCGGGGGGATTGGCTCATGAGATCTTGAAGGGAGGTTTCGAGGGCGGCGGCTCCTTTGGATTGGAGGGAGCGGCGGAGATCGCCATCGGTGAAGAGGCCGAGGAGTTTTTTGTCGGGGCCGACGACGAGGAGGCAGCCGCACCGTTTCGAGGAGAGTTCGTGGAGGGCGTCGAGGAGGCGGTCGGCTGGGCGGCAGAGGGGGATGGCCTCGCCTTTGAGCATGAGGTCGTGCGTCTTGAGGGAGATGCGGCGGCCGATGAAGCCTCCGGGATGGTTGCGGGCGAACTCTTCGAGGGGGATTTGCTTGGTGCGCATCAGGGCGATGGCGAGAAGGTCGCCGAAGAGGAGCTGCACGGCTGTCGAGGTTGTGGGGGCGAGATCATAGGGGCAGAGCTCCCTTTCGACGGGGAGGGTGACGGAGAAGTCGGCGAGACGGGCGAGACGTGAGCGGTCGTTGGAGACGATGGCGATGGTCTTGGCGCCGCGCGAGCGGATGTAGGGGATGAGATCGAGGAGCTCTTGAGACTCGCCGCTCTTGCTGAAGGGGAGGAAGAGATCTGAGCTTGCGACAAAGCCGAGGTCGCCGTGAACGGCTTCCATTGGGTTGAGGAAGAAGGCGCGGATGCCCATCGAGAGGAGGGTGGCGGCGATTTTTTTTGCGACATAGCCGC
Source organism: Chlamydiota bacterium (assembly GCA_027449725.1). Classification (GTDB taxonomy): domain Bacteria; phylum Chlamydiota; class Chlamydiia; order Chlamydiales; family SM23-39; genus JAKBAE01. The sequence goes on along the minus strand of DAIDLB010000214.1, from coordinate 1,687 downwards.
TTTTTCCTACGCCGGAGAGGATGAGGGTTCCCCGGCATTCTTGCAGGATCTGGAGGGCGGCTTCGACGGGTTCAATGACGAGATGGCGGAAGTAGTGGTCGAGAGCGCCCTGCTGCTGTCTGAGAAGTTCGCGGATCATCGGATCAATTCTTGATCTCTTGGGAAAAATTGTCTAGGCTAAAGAGATTGTTATTGGAGAAACTGCGGATGAAGATTCCTGTCGCGATCGCCAAAGGCGATGGCATCGGCCCTGAGATCATGGATGCGACCTTGTTTATTTTGAATGCCGCCGGCGCCGAGCTTGAGCTGCATGAGGTGGAGATCGGCGAGAAGGTCTACTTGCGGGGCATTGCGACCGGCATGGACCCGAAGACGTGGGAGGTGATCCGGCATACGAAAGCCTTTTTGAAGGCGCCGATCACGACGCCGCAGGGAGGCGGGTTCAAGAGCTTGAACGTCACGGTACGGACGACGCTCGGCCTCTACGCGAATGTAAGGCCCTGCGTCTCCTACTTCCCTTTCGTCGATACGAAGCATCCCGAGATGGATGTCGTCATCGTCCGCGAAAATGAAGAGGACCTTTATGCCGGCATTGAATATCGGCAGTCGCCGAATGTCTGCCAGTCTCTGAAGATTATTTCGCGCCAGGGGTCGGAAAAGATCGTCCGCTACGCGTTCGAATATGCCAAGCGGCATGGGCGGAAAAAGGTGACCCTCTTCATGAAAGACAACATCATGAAATTTTCCGACGGCCTCTTCCACAAAGTCTTTGACGAGATCGCCAAAGAATATCCCGACATCCTCAATGAGCACTGGATCGTCGATATCGGGGCGGCGAAGCTCGCCGATACGCCGGAGATCTTCGACGTCCTCGTCATGCCGAACCTCTATGGCGACATCCTCTCCGACGTGGCGGCGCAGATTGCAGGATCGGTCGGCCTGGCCGGGTCAGCCAATATCGGCGATCATGGCGCGATGTTCGAGGCGATCCACGGGTCGGCGCCCCGCCGTGCGGGTCAAAATGTGGCCAACCCGTCGGGCCTCCTCCTCGGCGCCGTGCAAATGCTGGTCCACCTCGGGCAAGAAAGAGTAGCGGAGCGGATCCATAACGGGTGGCTCCGCACCCTGGAAGAGGGAATCCATACCTACGACATCTACAAAGAGGGCGTCAGCCGCGAAAAAGCCGGAACGAAAGAATTTGCCAAGGCCGTCGCAGCCAATCTCGGAAAGGGGCCCGAACAGCTCCCCCCCGTAACTTATAAATCGTTCCCCCATACGCCCGCTCCCCCGCTCTCGGAGGGGCCGTTTGAAGATCGGAAGCTCGTCGGCATCGACGTCTTCATCTACCACAAGCCCCCTTTGACGCTCTTTTTCTCCCGCATCTCGCATATCGCGATCGGGCCGCTCCATCTCAAGATGGTGACGAACCGCGGCGTCCGCGTCTGGCCGGAAGGGCAGCCGGAGACGTTTTGCATCGAACAGTGGCGCTGCCGCTTCCTCGGCCACGACAACGTCGCCGTATCGCAACACGACCTGATCCAGATCCTCGACGCCTTCGACCGCGTCGGCATCGAGGTGATCAAGTCGGAGAACCTCTACACGTTTGCAGGCAAACCGGGCTTTTAATTTGGGGACTCCGTCCCCCAAACCCCCTGCCAAAGGGCGAGCCCTTTGGAAACCCTTTGTT
>DAIDLB010000213.1 GCA_027449725.1 Chlamydiota bacterium | reverse complement strand
TCTTCGGCCCAGCCCTCATTTTCGAGGAATTCATCATAACTGCCTAAAAAGAGCTCCTGCTTTTGCTTGTGGCAGACGATGAGCTTGTTGAAGGGAATCCTCCGGAGGACCCACTCGCTGTGGGTGACGAAGACGACGGCGCCGGAGAACTCTTCGATGGCGTCGATGAGGGCTTCGATCGACTCGATGTCGAGGTGGTGCGTCGGTTCGTCGAGGAGGAGGAGGTTACACGGCTGGGCGATGATCTTGCCGAGAAGGACGCGGCTCTTTTCGCCTCCGGAGAGGACCGATATCGGCTTTTCGGCCAGATCTCCGCCGAACATCATGAGACCGCAGATAGAGCGGATCTGCGTAAAATTGAGGTTGGGATTTACCGAAGCGATCTCTTCTTCAATACGCACACGAAGGTCGAGCCGCTCGATCGATGTTTGTCCGAAATAACCCGTGGCAAGGGAAGGGGCTGCTTTGATCGTTCCCTGTTTGGGGACGAGTTTTTGGGCAAGGAGACTCAGGAGCGTCGATTTACCATAGCCGTTTTTGCCGATGATCGCAATCCGGTCCCCCTTTTCGATTTCGAGAGAAAACTGTTCGATGAGCTCTTCATTCTCTTTATAGGAAAAGGAGACGAGGGACGCTTCCAGCATCTTTTTCCCCGGAAAGGGGGCTTCCTGAAATGAAAAGTCGAGGTGGCGAAGCGCTTTGAGCTTTTCCAGGTCGGGCATCTTTGCGATCATTTTCACTCGCGCCTGCGCCTGCGCCGCTTTTGTCGCCTTTGCGCCAAAGCGCTCGACAAAGCTCTGGAGATGGGCTTTTTTCTTTTCCAGGTTTTTCCGTGTCGTCTCGTGGATCTCTTCCGCTGTAGCGATGAGATGAAAGAGATCGGCGCTTTTCCCTTTGATCTTGACGACCTTTTGCCTCTGGATCCCCATCATGTGGGTCGTGACGGCGTCGAGAAATTGCAGGTCGTGCGAAATCAGGAGCATCTCCCCGGGCCAGTCCTGTAAAAATTGGGTCAAAAAGCGGATTGAGAGGATGTCGAGATAGTTCGTCGGCTCATCGAGAAGGAGGCAGTCCGGCTCGGAGAGGAGTACTTTTGCAAGCTGCACGCGGAGGCGATAGCCGCCGGAGAGCTGATCCGGGGAGAGGTCGAGCATCTCATCGGTAAATCCCAGGCCGAAGAGGATTTGCTCCGCTTTGTAGAGCTCTTCAGGATGAACAAGCCCGAGGGCCGCTTCTTCGAGGACCGTCTCTTTTGTAAAGCGGATCTGCTGCTCCAGAAAGCCGATCCGGAAATTTTTAGGGAAGACCATCGTCCCCCCGTCCGGCTTTTCAACACCAGCAATAAGGCGGAATAGGGTCGATTTGCCGGAACCGTTCCGCCCGATGAGGCCGCAACGCTCCCCCTTTTGAATGCTAAAGGAGACGTCCTCGAAAAGAGGGCGTCCCCCGTAGGAAAGGCGAAGGTCTACAACCTGAAACATTGTTATTCGTCGTCATCATCCAGAAAAATCGGCTTTCTAATCCGATGGCCTAAAATCGCAAGACCGTGATCATCAGCCTCATCAATTGTAGCAACAGGACTATTTTCCTGGAACTGTTTCTCGTTTGCCTCTTCTGTCTCTTTAAACGACTTCCATTTGCTCTGATCCATGGGCCACTCCAATTTGGACAATATCTGCGGCCTCAAGTATAGATAAAAAAAAATTTGTGTGGAGGAAATCTTGGAATCAGCACCGGAAAAGCGGCGGTTTATCAATGTCTTTTTGCTCGCGCTCCTAAATCTGTCCGTCATGTCGTCCTTGAGAAACCTCCCCCTTGTTTCGGAATATGGCTACGGCTCTCTTTTTTTCTATTGCCTTGTCGCTCTAGTCTTTCTATTTCCTGCGGCGCTGATTTCCGCGGAACTGGCAACGGGCTGGACCAGAACCGGCGGAGTTTATATTTGGGTGAGAGAGGCCTTCGGGCCGATGTGGGGATTTTTTGCTGTTTGGATGCAGTGGATCCACAACGTGACCTGGTTTCCGGCGATCCTCGCTTTTTCCGCCACAACCCTCGCCTACCTCATCAACCCCGATCTGGCCGAAAATAAACTCTACATCATCTCGTGCATCCTCATCGGCTTTTGGGGAATCACCTTATACAATAGCCTCGGATTGAAGTTTTCCTCCTGGTTTTCCGCTCTCGGTGTCATCGTCGGAACCATCCTTCCTGGTTTTTTGATCATAGCCCTCGGCGTCGCCTGGGCGGTAGGCGGACACCCGATGCAAATCCAATTTTCGGCCGATGCCCTCATTCCAGAGATGGACGATATCCGCAATATCGTCTTTTTACCCGGACTTTTTTTGGCCTTCGGCGGTCTTGAAGTCTCAGCAGTCCACGCGAGGGAAGTGCAAAACCCGCAAAAAAACTTTCCCCGCGCCATCCTGATCTCAGCCGTCCTCTGCTTCGTCGTCTATACTTTGGGCGCGCTCGCAATTGCTTTTGTTATTCCCGTTTCGGACCTCAGTCTCGTTGCCGGACTGATGGACGCATTTGAGATCCTCCTATCGAAATACAACCTCGGCTATCTCCTCGCTCCACTGGCCATCATGATCGTCTACGGAGCTATCGGCGAGCTGAACGCCTGGATCATCGGCCCCGTCCGGGCGCTGCACGCAACCTCGAAACACGGCGATCTCCCCCCTGTTTTTCAAAAGCTCAACAAACACGGCATGCCGATGAACCTCCTTGTCTTTCAGGGTTTCATCGTGACGATCGCCTCGTTTGTTTTCCTTTTTATGCCCACGTCGAGTTCCGGCTTTTGGATTCTCAGCGCCATGTCGATTCAAATCTACCTGGTCATGTACGTCTTGATGTTCCTCGCCGCTATCAAGCTCCGCTATAGCCACCCCCATGTTGAGCGGCCTTATCGAATCCCCTATAAGATGCACGGGATCTGGTATGTCGCCGGCCTTGGCATCGTCAGTTCGCTCTTCGCCTTTTTCATTGGTTTTATCCCGCCGGG
>DAIDLB010000212.1 GCA_027449725.1 Chlamydiota bacterium | reverse complement strand
TGTCTGTTTTTTAATTTTCTGATTGTATTTTTTGCGAATCCTATATCGCCGGGACTCGAACCCGGGGAGCATAAGCTGCCCCAGATCGGACCTGATCTGATCTTCGCTTTTGCTCTCGGCCTTCTCAACTCATTGATTTATCCTGTGTTGAAGGTTCTTCCGTCGGGAGCAGGCATCTCGAGGATCGTCCTGGCGGCGCTTCTCATCAACTTTGTCGCCTATGTTCTCTTGAAGTTTGTTTCATTGGGAATCGAAGTGACCAGCATTGAGAGCTTTTTTGCTGCCGCCTGCATCGTTTCTCTCGGCAGCATCCTGACGAACTACCTTGAACTCAAGCATGCTAAGCATAAAATGCCAAAACCGCCCGTTCAACCACCGAGCCCGTGATGAACTATCCTGCGGGCTTATGCGTCAATTTTGTTGCGCTCTTCGCTCTCATCCGTTTTGCGCCCGGGATCGCGGCCCCCTATTCCGAGGTATCTCCTCTGGGCTCCGACCTCCTCTTTGCGGCGGCGAGCGCTTTTTTCAACGCTTCTGTCTTCCCGGCTCTGATCTTGATGGGGATTTTTCCCACAAAACTAAAACTGGCCGTCTTGAACGGGATCGTCAGTTTTGGGTCGTTTACGGTGATTGCAATGATTCCCTATGGCTTTCAGCCGGATGCGGGAGGAGCTGCAATCGGCGGCCTCTTGATCTGGCTTGTCAGCTATCTCATTAGCTATTTCCAGATGAGCCGCTGGATCGATAAACACAGGCCTTCATAAAGGCTCCGGTTCTTTGGTCAGTACATTCTCTCCTTCCATCCGGGCGACCAGAACGGCGCAGCAGCTGTCGCTATAGACGTTGATCGTCGTGCGGCACATGTCGACCAGTCTGTCGACCGCGATGAAGAGGCCGATCCCTTCGGCCGGAAGGCCGATGATTCCCATGACGACGATCACCGCTACGAGGCTGCCCGACGGAATGCCGGCGACCCCGACCGATGCGATGAGGGCCGAGATCACAACGAGCAACTGCGTTCCGAACGAGAGGTCGATCCCGTAGACCTGAGCGACGAACATTGCGGCGACGCATTCGTAGAGCGCGGACCCCGACATATTGACCGACGTTCCGAGGGGAACGACCAGGCCGCAGATCCGGTTGGAGACGCCGGCCCTCTTTTCTACGCAGTCGATCGTTACAGGGAGCGTCGCCGACGTCGAGCTGGTTGAAAATGCGGTTACGATAGCGGGAGACATGGCTCTCAGGTGGCGCCAGGGATTGACCCTTCCGATGAATTTGAGGAGAAGGGGAAGGACGGCGAACATGAAAGTTCCCAAGCCAAGTAAAACGGTCAGGGTAAACATCCCGAGGGAGAGGAGCGACTCCATCCCCGTTGTCGCAAAGACTTTGGAGACCAGGCAGAAAACTCCGAACGGGAGGAACTTCATGATGATGTGGGTGATTCCGAGCATGGTCTGGAAGACCCCCTGCCAAAAGCCTTGCAGGATCGCTCCCGGGCCCGCATCGATCTTGGAGAGAGCATAGCCGAAAAGGAGGCTGAAGAAGATGAGGCCGAGCATTTGGGTGCTCGAAAAAGCTAGAACCACATTAGAAGGGACGATTTGGGTGAGCACCCGCGCAAGCGTTCCGAAGCCGCCTGTACCCGCCTGCTGTTCGAGCTTGATGAGCTGCGCCTCTTGGGCGGCGCTGATCGGCGGGGCGATGTGAGCCGCTCCCGGTTCGAGCAGATTGACGAAAAAAAGACCGACGAGAACGGCCGAGAAAGTGGTGATGAAATAACACAGAAACATCTTGCCGCCCAGGCGGCCGAACGATTTTTCGTTCCCGATGCGGGAAATGCCGGTGATGATTGAAGAGGAGACCAGGGGGACGACAATGAGTGTCAAAGCCTTCAGGAAAATCTCTCCGAACATGTCGAGGATGGCATAATAGCTGATGCCAAAAACCCCCTTGTCCTGCCCGGCCCAAGATCCAAACACGATAGCTAAAAGGATGGCCGCGATTACTTTCCATGGGCGCTTTGTCTGTTTTTTCATAGTCACCTTATTTTCAATTTTGTTCGTCCCATTCGAAGCTTGCGCCGGGAACTATGTTATAACGGTCGAACCAACCGGATGGCATTTCCAGAGCGTAAAGAGCTGCCTTTGAGCTATAATATCGTTTAAAAAGCCTCTCATTTTTTTCCGGCAGCGGCATCTCCATGATATTGATTAAGACTTTATGCTCATCAAAAAAGCCGATGCTGATAGGGATCTTCATCCCCTTCATCCAAAAACGGAGGATGTGGGGTTCTTTGTATACAAAGAGCATCCCCTCGTCATCGCCGAGTTCGGTGCGGCCCATGAGGCCTCTTAGCTGCTGCTCTTCCTGTTTGGCCAGATCGACGCGGATCATGTGGCTTTGAAGCCGAATCGCCGTAGATTCGCAAAAGAGAATGAACCCGAAGAGCATCAACATTGCGGCTTATTATTGCTTAAAGAGATGATTTTAGGCTATAGAACGGTTATGCGCCGCTCGATTATAGCCCTTTTAGGGATGAGTGCATCTTTATGGGCCGCTGAGGTGCCGCTGGATGTACTGTTATCGACCCTTAAAGAGAAGCAGGAGCCCTGGTTTACCGGTCCGCTGCTTTCCCCTTCCGCGAGCAATATCCCTCAAGGCCATCTCAATATCGAACCTTATGTTTTCGCTACCTACTCTTCTTCCAGCTATGACGAGGATTGGAAGCGGGTGGAAGACCCGTTCAGCAGCTGGAACATCAATCTGCTCGCGTTCATGCAGGTGGGGATGACGTCCTGGCTCGATTTTACATTGATCCCCTCCTGGTTTTTTACTCTCGCAAACGGGTCGACCTCGTTTAATTTGGGGGACTGCGCCGCTGCCCTCGGCTTTCAAGTGTACAAGCAGAAGCGCAATGGATGGATCCCCTCGCTCCGGCTGATTTTAACCGAGACGCTTCCGATCGGACGGTTTGAAAATCTCGATCCAGAACAGTTCGGCACTGATCTGGCTGGCGCCGGTTCCTATATCACGCGCGCTGCCCTGGCCATCAGCTGGAGGCTTCGTCTTTGGGATATTTATTGGACGACGATCAGGATCGTCGGGGCCTATGGCTTCGCTGCAAAAGTGAGGGTGCACGGTTATAGCGCCTATGGAGGGGCCTTCGATACGAACGGATGGGTTTATCCAGGTCAAGGAAGCCAGCTTTTTTGCGGTTTTGAATTCAATATGACCCAAAGATGGGTCTTTTCCTATGATTTGCTGGCCAATTTCAATACTTCCATCAAGTTCAAGGGCTTTCCCGGCTTTGATGAGGTGACAGGCCTCCCTGCCAATTTAACGAAAGGCTCTTCCGTCCAATACAGCATGGCCCCGGCTCTCGAGTACAACTGGAATCAAAATCTGGGGCTTATTTCAGGCGTTTGGTTTACTTTCGCAGGTCGTAATTCGCCTTCATTTATAAGCTGGGTTACTGCTTTGAACTATTTTTATTAGATTGCCATTAACGTCGTAAATTCTTATTATTGTGGTGATAAAATTGATTAGGAGTTTCATTGTGAAAAAAGTTTATGCTGTTTTGGCTTTGGCCCTCGCTGTAGGCGGTTCCGGTTTCGCTCTTGAGGAGACATCTGTCCAATCTGTACAAGAAGCCGTAGCTCAGGCGCCGATCACTGGAAGTGCGCGTGTGGCCGAGCTTCGCTCTGATTACGAGCAAGGTA
>DAIDLB010000211.1 GCA_027449725.1 Chlamydiota bacterium | reverse complement strand
ATTTGAAACTTGCGCCTTACTCGCAGTTGAGATAAAGTATCCGCAGGTCTTTTTTACTTCAGGTGTATTCTCATGTTGCAGGAACTTAAGGTTGTGCTCGAAATCCAGGAATTCGATATGAAAATGATCCGCTTGATGCGGCTCAAATTGGAGAGGCTGAAAGAGCTTCAGCATATCGAGGGGCTGCGTCAGGAGCTGCGCAAGCAGCAGACGGAAAAGGAGCAGGAGATCTCCGAGCTGAGCCGGACGATTGTATCGCAGGAAACGAAGATCCAGGAGATCCAAGAGAGGATCAAGAAGCTGGAGGCGAAGCAGAATTCGGTCAAGAAGGTCGACGAGTTCAACGCGTTGACGCAGGAGACGACCCAGTGCGAAAGAGAGAGGATTTCGACAGAGAATATCACGAGCGATTTGATCGACAAGCGCAATCTGGAAGAAGAAATTTTAGAGAAGATCAAACAGAGCCTGACCGAGTCGGAGGAGAGCAGCCGAAACCTCGAGTTGGAGATTGCGGCGAGCATCCGCGCGATCAACCAAGAGGGACAGGAAGTGAAAGCGGCCCGCGACGATCTCGCGAAGACGGCCGATCCGGAGATCCTGCGCATTTACGAAAGGCTGCTGCGAAATAAGAAGGACCGCGTTGTCGTGCCCTTGGAGAACAGGACGTGCAGCGGCTGCCATATCGCGTTGACGGCGCAGCATGAGAACGTGGTGCGCAAGGGCGAGAAGCTGATCTTCTGCGAACATTGCTCTCGCATCCACTATTGGCAAGCAGGCGAAGAGCCTGGGGATGGCGCCGGCGGACCAAAGCGTCGCCGACGACGTCTTGCAGGAGTTTAAGTTTTTGTCGGGGAGTGGGCGATCGCTGCGAGATTTCTTGCAGAGGAAAGTCCGGACTTCAGAGGAGAGGATACCAGCTAACGGCTGGGGGTTCCCACATGTGGGAACTACGGAAAGTCTAACAGAAAACACTGCGCCGATAGAAATATCGGGAAGCCTGAAAATATCGGCCTTGGGGGCCGATCGCACCCGGGGGAACCCGGGGCGCTGGAAACCCTATCCGAAGCAAGGCTGAATCGAGCCGCTAAGAGCATCTCCCGCCAGGCTCAAGCAAGCCGCCCGAGGGATTCGGCGACGGATCTCCCAGAGGAATGATAGCCATCCGCGCAAGTGGAAACAAAATCCGGCTTACAGCTCCCCGACTTTTTTCTAATGAGTTTCCCTCCTTGAACGCATGATTTTTTCTCGCCAATATTTAAATCGGCGGGGTATTCTTTCTCTCCTTTTTAATCACAGGAGAAACCATCATGTTAAATTTTAAATCTATTGGCGAACATACCATTGCGGGAGCAGCCGCAGGAGCCGTGCTTTGGTGTGCCTATGCTCTCACCGCAGCTCGAGAGACATGCGCTACGCGAGCATTTGGTACGGCGCTTTTTTACGGCACCCCAACTAGATTCGTGTACGAAACGTGCATGGCTGAATATTCTATAGCCTTGGCACTGACTGGCGCTGCAGGTTGCGGCTGCATCTCGCTCATAAGCGCGCTTTCATTAGAAGTATTCAAAGCTTGCCGAGCGCGATAAACAAATCCTTGGATTGGGCCTCATGCCCGATCCATTGAACTTATCTCACTAATAATCGACATGAAAATCGAGGGTCAGCCCTTCCATCGTCACGGGCTGGTTGCCGACAGTAGGCAACGGCGCGGCGAAGGTTCGGAGAGCGACAGGCAAATTGAACTGGTTCCACCAGATGTTGGCTTCCCAGCCAGCGTCAACGCTGAGGGCCACGCGACCGCAATTCAGAAAGCGCTTCCATCCCAGTCCCATGAAGATCTGCAGATTCGGCACGAGAGCATAAAACGAGTCTACGAAGCGGCGATCGAGTTCGATCTCTGTGGAACCGAAGGGCTGCGAGGTAGAGGTAGTCCAGACGCTTGTTTTTCCATAGAGGAGCGAGGCGGACGTCTTCGCGACGAGGAAGATGCCGAGGCCAATCTTCCAGTCGCTCTCGAGGCCGACCCGGGGGCCTGTCCCCCACCAGTTGTGCTTCCCGTAAAATTGTTGGCGGGATGCGATAGTGGGTTGGAGCGCCTGAGAGAAGCTGCTGATGAACTTTTGGTTGATCCAGGCGGTGCGGAGAGAACAGCTGGGGCGAAACGAGAGTGACGGCGTCGCGAAATAGGCGCGACCCACTTCCAGGTCGATTGCGTTGAAGAGCATCTTCCAACTTCCGTAGGCTCTTCTATAGGGGCCAAATGCGGTGAAGTCGGCAACAGGCCACTGAGGATAGTAGCCGTCCGTGCTTGTAGAACCAATCGAAAGGTCGCTCCGGATATTGGTCGAAGTATTGTGATTGAGGTACCAGGTCCAGTTGAGAAAGAGATCCCACCGGTCGTAATCGCTATTCCACCCAAAGCCGAGTCGCCACCCCGGATCCCAGTCGGCCTGAACGCGTAAGATCGATCCTAGGCTATTGCCTCCATCGACGGTTGTATACAAGCCATCGCTTCGCTCGCTCAGCGCAGTGCTAAAGCCGTGATTTTCGGCACGCCACCAGAGAAACTCGAATTCGAACGCACCTCCGGCCGCATTCGGCGCTCCCCGAGCAAAGCAGCCGCATTTCGGCTCCTCGATCCCGCACCCGTTTGTCAGCTCAACCGAATCCAGTGCCACCGCGCCGGCAAATAGCGCAAACATCCATCTCATCTTGACCATTGAACCAATGTTTTTGACAAAAATGAAGCGAAAATTATAAGCTATTTAGAATTAAAAACTTTTCAAGGAGAATTTATGTCTTCAATAACCATTCCGGTAGAACTCATTTTCGGAGTTGCAGCTGTCGGCCTTCACGCATCTACAGCAAAATTCACAAAGATCTGCGATGTTAAAACGGCTGCAGTTTACGCCACCGCCAATCAGGCAGCACAACTATTATACGTCAGCTTGGCGCCTGCTTCCCAAGATTTAGCTGTATATATCGGCCTCGGTTGTGTAGTAGGCTACCTGGGAGGAAGCCTTGCAACAACAGTTCTTTGCCAAAGAACCATCACAGTCAAAGAAGCTGTCCTCCTTACGACGGGATCTATGGTTCAGGGCGCGATTTTGGGTGGCATCATAGGCGGCGTCCTAGGTGGACTGGGAGCTTGGATGGCGGACAACCAGTTCGCTGGCCTTCCCATGAACGCAACCGCTTAACCAACCCCTCCCCTCGGCCAAATCATTTTTAGCCGAGAGGATAAATCGAATCTATTCAAGCGGAAGCGTTTTCCAGTATTCATATTGCTTCCTCTCGATGAACTCTCTTTGAGCTTTTTGCATACACCAAAATAGCTCATCTAAAAATTCATGAATTCCCTCCATTTCAAGAACAATTGGAAGGACTTTATTCATTTCCATTTGGAAAGCCGCGAGTTTTTTCGGCAAAACCGGATCTTCGACCTTTCTCCGAACCCTGTCAAAATGGAGATCAAGCAACACTTTTTCTGTAAAATCTGAGATCCATTCTTCCAAGTTCTGATTTTGTTCTTTTTTTTCTGCTATCCTCGGCATCTGTGCTCGTTTTTGCCCGAACCCCCAAGGCTTCGCTCACAA
>DAIDLB010000210.1 GCA_027449725.1 Chlamydiota bacterium | reverse complement strand
GGCCGACAAGCGAAGTGAGGCGACCCTCTGGCCCACCGGCTCTATGCCGCCCTCGATTTCGTTCTCGTCCCCTCGCTCTTCGAGCCGTGCGGCCTCACCCAGATCATTGGGATGCGCTACGGGACGATCCCGATCGTCCGCTCGACGGGAGGGCTCAAGGACACCGTCTTCGACTGCGAAGACAGCAGGGTCCCTCTGGCCAAAAGAAACGGCTTTGTCTTCAAAGAGCCGACAACCGAAGCCCTTCGGGCTACCCTGCAAAGGGCCTTTTCCTTCTGGCATGCCGAAGAGCCGACCCGCCTTGCCATGCTCAGGCGGATGATGGAGATCGATTGCAGCTGGCAGAAACCCGCCCGGGAATACCTGAAACTTTACGAAAGCGCTTTCTTGATGAACAAGCGGTTGGCATAGAAATAATCGCCGGCCGAAACAACCGCATAGAATGCGGCGACCGAGACGGCAAAAATACTGATCTGCCGGAATGTCTCCAAAGACAAAATCCCCCGCGTATACGGAATCATCAGCCCGAGGATCAAAAAGAGGGCGATCGCCTGGATCACCGCCTTCATCTTGCCGCTAAAGCGGGCGGCCAGCGCGATCCCGCGGAGAGCGCAAAGGGTGCGGAGCGTACTGATGAAAAAGTCGCGGTAGAGAAACACCAACACGAGAATCAGGGGAAGCTCCAAAAAACCCTGCGTGAAGGTCAAAAACAAAGAGATGCGCGTAATGCTATCCGCCATCGGGTCGAGCACCTTGCCCAAATCGGTCACCTGGTTGCGCCGCCGGGCGACGATCCCATCGATCAGATCGGAAGACTCGCAAATGCAGAGCAAAACGAGCAAAACATACGGGAGCGCCTGCAGCGAAATCCCAAACCACTCATAACCGAGATAGAGGATCGGAAACGCCGGACTGATCAAGATCCGCAAGAGAGTAAAGTAGTGCGCTAAACTCATGCTCACTGAGACTAACCCGGAACTCCGAAATTCGTCAACTCAGAAGACTTTTTGAGGGCAAGCTGGCCGCAGGCCGCAGCGATATCATCGCCCTTGGTATACCGCCACGTCGCCCGAATCCCCTTCGACTCCAAAATCTCCCGGAACGCCACCACCCGTTCCTTCTCCGGCCTCTCCAGCCTCAACCCCTCCACAGGATTATAGGGGATCAAATTGACGGTGCACTGCTTCCCCTTCAAGAGGGCCGCAAGCTCAAGGGCATGCTCCTCCCCGTCGTTGATCTTTGAGAGAAGCGTATATTCATACGTGATATCGCGGCCGGTCTCTTCGCCATAGAAATCCATCGCCGCCAAAATCTCTTCCAGCGGATACTTCCTTGCGAACGGGATGATCTTCTTCCTCAAATGCTGATTCGGCGCATGGAGCGAAAGGACTAGATTGACCGACAGATCCTCGCCCGCAAGCCTCCGAATCCCCTCCACGATCCCGACAGTCGAGACCGTCATCCGCCTCTGCGAGATATGGAGCGTCTTCTCATCGTTCAAGATCCGGATCGACTTGAGCACAGCGTCGTAATTCTCAAGAGGCTCTCCCATGCCCATGTAGACGAGATGGCAGACCCTTTCGCCCTTCTCCTTCAGCATCCGGTCGATCAGGAGCGCCTGCTCGACGATCTCGGCCGCGCTGAGCGAGCGGACCAGCCCTTCTTTCCCCGACGCGCAAAACGCGCATCTGGCGGGACACCCGACCTGCGAAGAGAGGCAGACCGTCCTCCGGTCGAACGAGCGGATCAAGACCGACTCCACCCGCTGGCCATCCCTGAGCTCCCAGAGGAACTTCGTCGTCTCCTTCGAATCCTGGGTCGAGACCAGCTTCAACAGCGGAAAACCAAGGTTTGCCGCCAGCCGCCCCCTTAGCTCCTTCCCCAGATTCGCCATCTCCTCAAAAGAGCCGGCCCCCTTCCGATAGACCCAGTCAAAGATCTGCGCCGCGCGAAACCGCTTCTCGCCCATCCTCTCGAGCCAATCGGCCAACTCCTCAAACGTAAATGAACACAACTCTTCCATGGGCAAAGAGTATAGCAGACCCTCTTGTTAAAAAAAAGGAAGCCCTTCATGATTAAAATAAATCCTCACCCGGGCGCCCCATGTTTGTAAACCCGTTCATCAACACCGCCGCTAAATTCTACAACTTCATCATCCGCATCGGAGACAACCTGCAGAGCCTCTTCCTCCTCCTCATCCGGATCATCTGGGGCCACCAGTTCTTCGTCGCCGGCACCGGCAAATTTCTCGCCCTCGAAAAAACGGTCCAATTCTTCGCCACCCTCGGCCTGCCCCCCTTCTACGCCCCCCTCGTAGCCGCCACCGAGCTCGTCTGCGGCGCCCTCCTCCTCATCGGCCTCGCCTCCCGCCTCGCCGCCATCCCCCTCATCATCACCATGATCGCCGCCATCGCCCTCGCCCACAACCACGTCTTCAGCGACTTCCATTTCATCCTGGACCCCTCCATCCTCGTCACCCAAACCCCCTTCCCCTTCCTCATCGCCTCGCTCATCGTCTTCATCTTCGGGCCGGGCAAACTCTCCCTCGACGGCTGGATCAAGCGCCTCTCCAAAAACTGGCGCCAATATTAGCCTTAAGGGCTCCGCCCTTAACAACCCGCCAAAAGGCTCCGCCCTTTGGAAACCCCTTATTTTTTTAAATAGCCCGCGCGGAAGCGCTGGCTATTTAAAAAAATAATTAGGATTCTAAAGAACGAAGTCCTTTAGCGGGATTTTAAGGGCGGAGTCCTTAGGGCATTCTTGACAGCAACCCAGAGGCGATGGGCGAGGAGGGCGCGGTCTTGGACGAAGAGCCAGCGCAGGGCGTGCCAGAGGCCGAAGCGGCGGTAGAGGATGCGGCAGGTTTCGAGGGCGAAGCCGGCGGTTTCGGCTGGGGTGGAGGGGCGGCGCTCGCAGTCGATGAAGACGCGGCGGGTGTAGACGGCGCGGGAGTGGTTTTGCATGAGGGCGCAGAGGGCGTCGAAGGAGGGGCGGCGGGTGTAGCTGGGGTTGAACCCGCCGATGGCGATGAGGGCGCTCCTGAGGAACCAGTGGGCGTGAAGGTTTGTCGGGGCGATGCCCTGCTTGAGGAGGTGGAGGGGAAAGGTTGCGGCTCTGGGGGGACGCTCGGGATCTTTTAGGAGAAAGGCGCCGTAGAGGATTTCCGGGCAGCCGTTTTCTGTCGCGAGGCGGCTTACGTAGGAGGTCGCCTGGCGGGAGAGGAAGCGCTCGCCGGGGCGGAGGAACTGGATGTAGATCCCGCGGCAGAGGTCGAGGGCCTGGTTCATGGCGGCGCCGGTCGTTTTCCCTTCGAGATGGCGGATGGCGAGGGGGAAGGTGGTTTTAAAGGGGTCCCACTCGTAGGGTTCGCGCGCGTCGAGGAGGAGGACCTCGAAGTTCCGCTCCTCTTGAGAGTCGATGCTCTCGAGGGTTTGGTGGAGAAGGTGGTGCTGGTTGTCGGCTAAAATCGCGACAGACAGGAGAGGAAATGGGGCGGACATAGAAACCTCGTTTACACTGGACTTTGGCCATTTGTCGGGGCCGCTTTCACGTCCAGCTGCTCTCATTTATAATTCATTTCCTTAAGGTGGCGTGTTCAAGCCTACCTTAAGGAGATGAATTATAACTGAGAGCAGCTGTCTCGTGAAATCGGCTCCCTCAAATGGCCAAAAGTCCAGTTGCAATTTTCGCAGACAATCCCTAAAATAGGCCAGATATTATGAAACCCTCTTCTTTGCAAGACTCTTTGAAGCCGATCGTAGCGCTCGCCAAGCGGCGCGGGTTCGTCTATCCCGGCTCCGACATCTATGGCGGCTTCGCCAATACCTATTCGTTCGGCCCGTACGGCGCTCAGCTCAAAAAAAATATCAAAGACCTCTGGTGGAAGACGTTTGTCCAGGAGCGGCGCGATATGGTCGGCATCGACGGCCCGATTTTGCTTCACCCGAAGGCTTGGATGGCGTCTGGCCATTTGGAGGGGTTCAACGACGCGCTCATCGACTGCCGCGCGTGCAAGGCGAGATTTAGGTGCGACCATTTGATCGAAGAGATTTTGGGAATTGGCGCCGACGGGATGACGCTACAGGAGATGAACGACCGGGTTCAGGGCGGGAAGGTGAAGTGCCCAAAGTGCGGCGCCGCCGATTTTACCGAGGCGCGCAACTTCAACCTGATGTTTTCGACCCATATGAGCAAGACGGGCCAGGAAGGGGACGCTGCCTATTTGCGGCCTGAGACAGCCCAGGCGATCTTCCTCGACTTTAAGAATATCGTCGACACGATGCGGGTGAAGGTGCCGTTTGGCGTCGCGCAGATCGGGAAGGCGTTCCGCAACGATATCACGCCCGGGAACTTCATTTTCCGCGTTGTCGAGTTCGAGCAAATGGAGATCGAGTATTTCATCCGGGAAAGCGACTGGGAGCCTTTGTTTGACAGGTGGCTCTCTCAGATGCATGAGTGGTGCGATCTGATCGGATTAAAGAAGGCGAGAGTCCACGAGAAAGAGCATCCAAAGGAACAGCTCTCCCACTACTCGAAGCGGACCGTGGATCTCGTCTACGATTTTCCGTTCGGAAGAAGCGAGCTGTACGGGTTGGCTTATCGGACGGATTTTGACTTGAAGCGCCATGCGGAGTTTTCAGGCACGAATCTCGACTATACCGATCCGGAGACGAGGGAGAAGTTTATCCCGCATGTGCTCGAGCCCACGTTCGGGGTCGAACGGACGCTTCTTGCTCTCCTTTGCGATGCGTATGATGAGGAGCAGCTTGAGAATGGCGAGATGCGAACGGTTTTGCATTTCGCTCCGAGGATTGCCCCGGT
>DAIDLB010000209.1 GCA_027449725.1 Chlamydiota bacterium | reverse complement strand
TTCTTTATTCGACTCTCTGGATGCGGAATACGCCGAGCTACAAAAGAGCGGCCGCGTGAATGAATTTGCCGAAATGCGCCGCGTTGGCGAGGCGGATGCGCAGATGAAGGATCTCGCCGGCCAGTTCGACAAGATGGCGGCAGGACTTCTCCTGGAGAGAAACGCCGAGTTGAAAGCTCTCTGCCAGGGGCGCGAAGGGGAAGGCGCAGCACTCAGAGTCCAATCGATTACAACGCCTCTTGATGAAAAGCAAAAAGAGGCATTGCGCGCCCTTTCAGCTCTCCGTTTCAAGACGCCCGACCAGGCGGCCAATGTTGATGAAAGGACCCTGATCGAAATCGATCTCGCCTATGAGTTCAAGAGCGTCCATCTCGGGCTGGACGGGGATGCCGATTTGCAAGACAGGCAGATCATCCTCGGCATGGACAAGATGCAAAAGATGGTGCAAGCGTCCGAGTCCTTTAGCGACTCCGCTCTCAAAGAAACGGTGGCCGCTGCCGCTGCCGGATTCGATGCGGCGCAAGCGAAAAACCTCGATCTGAGAGAGCTTCTCGCCGCCGCAAAAAAACCGTCGAGCGATCTCGACCGGAGCATTGGAGCCGTCCTTGTTGGCTATAAGGCCAAAAAAGACGATCTCTACCAGAAAGAGTTTTTAGCCAAGCTTTGAAAAGATTTCGTCCCGTTTCTTTTCAAATGGCCGCGCGTCGTAAAACAGTTCGACGCGTGTGATTTTCCCTTCTTCAATAGTTAGGAGGGAAGAGCCTCGAGAAAGTCCAATCGGCAAGGGAAACGCAACGTCGTAGATGATCACGGCTTTGTCGCCCAAGCCGAAGCGCTCGCGAATAGAGAGGCTTTCAAAAAGAGCGCTAAAATGCTTCACTGAATTCAGTACCGCTTCTTTGCCGTGAACCTCCGCCATCGGGCCGATGAGCCTTACGTCAGCGTGGAGGAATGTTGCCAGCTTTCCAAGGTCTTTTTTGTTCATCGCCTCGTAATAGGCCGAAGCGATCGCGATATTTTTCTCTGACATGACACCCCTTTGGTTGACTTTTGGAATTGAGTATAGTATACTATATCCAATATGGCAACAGAAAAGAAGAGATCCTATATTTCCAAGTCCAGACAGGCCCGTTCTCTAGAGACGAAAAGGCGGATTTTGGATTCTGCGAAAATGCTCTTTGAGGCGAGGGGATTTGAGGCAGTGACAATTGACGAAATTGCCCGAGAAGCGCAGGTCTCCGCGCCGTCTATCTATTCTATTTTTCAATCGAAACGGGGTGTTTTGCTTGGCCTCATGGATGAAGCCCTTTCTCCTGAACAGTTCGAGGCGCTTGTCGATCAAGTAAAGAGAGAGAGCTGTCCGAAAAGACGGCTTGAAATCACGGCCTCGATTGCGCGCCAGATCTACGATGCGGAAAAAACGCAGCTTCCTTTGCTCCGGGGGGCCTCCGCGTTGGACCCCGTATTCAAAGGGCTTGAGATGGAGCGGGAGAGAAGGCGCCATCAGCGGCAGAAAGAAACTGTTGAAGCGATGGCGGGCGAATCGGCTTTCGTAGAGAATTTGAGTTTATCAAAGATTCGGGATGTTCTCTGGGCTCTGACAGGAAGAGATCTCTATCGGATGCTGGTCATCGAGCGGGGATGGTCTTCCGATGAGTATGAAAAGTGGCTTTCCAATCTTCTCATTTTAACGTTGCTTAGAAATTGCCCAGGATAGGACTCGAACCTACACACCTTACGGCACCAGAACCTAAATCTGGCGTGTCTACCAATTTCACCACCTGGGCAAAAGACGAACCAATCTTACTCTAAAGGACGGTATAAGTCACGTTCCGAAATAGCGGTCTCCAAAATCGCCCAGTCCGGGGACGATGAACTTATCTCTATTCAACTCGGGATCGACGGCGGCGATGATTTGTTTGACGGCCGGATAGCGCTTTTGCACTGTTTCAACACCCAGCTTTGAGGCGATGATCGAGATGAGGGAGACCCGGTCTGGCCGGGCGCCCGCCTCGAGCAGTTTTTCCAGAGCGAGAGAGACGCTGCCCGCTGTTGCCAGCATCGGGTCGAGGACAAGGATCCAATCATCGGACGTTAGGGGAGGGAGGTTTTGGTAGTAAAGGCGGGGTTCCACCGTTTTTTCATCGCGCCGGATGCCGAACATCCCGATCGGGGCGGTTGGAAAGAGTTCCAAAGCCGTAGGAAGGAGGGCGAGCCCCGCCCGGAGAATTGGAACGAGGATGATTCTGCACGCCGGTTTTTTTCCCGAGGCCGTCCCAAGAACTGTTTCTACTT
The DNA here is from genome assembly GCA_027449725.1 of Chlamydiota bacterium. GTDB lineage: Bacteria > Chlamydiota > Chlamydiia > Chlamydiales > SM23-39 > JAKBAE01. Next base: position 2,224 of record DAIDLB010000209.1, on the reverse strand, counting down.
CCGCTTCGTGCATAGGAATTTCTTTAGCAGCCTCTGCCAAAAGAAGGGATCCAAGTTGTTTGGCCGTAGACCGAAACACTTCCGAGGCGGTTGTTTGATCTCGTAAAATGGTTAAATAAAAATCTTTCATGGATGCGCCTCCGTAGCGCCATGTATACTCTCTTTTCTGATTTACGGGAATTTTTTTGATATTTATCTGCTTTTTGTGTTATAATTTATGGAAAACTAATATTTATAGAGGTTCTATGTCGTCTGTTCCATATACTGGAAGTATTGTTGGTAATTTAAGTTTGTCAGTTTGTTTGGCAGCAACATCGGCTGCGAGCGGTCTGGCTTTCTGGTATAGAAATCCGGATGAGGGTGCGGCGCCAAATCAGCTTCACGAATTTATGGACCGGTCGGACATTTTGCCGGGCGTCGTTCTAAGCGCCAGTATTGCGACGGGATGTGCTGCTGCAAGCGTTTTCGTAAGCGGTGTTGCCTCCCCTTGCTTGGAAAGGGGTTCGGCCGCAGCGGGACGGGCGTACGAATGGATAAAAAGATATCGATGCCGGGCTGACGGAGCGGCCGCGATGGCTTTTGTTGGGGTGGGACTCGCTACCGGGGCGGCGCGCTATGTTCCCCCTCCCTATGACCTGGTCGCCGGAGGCCTCAGTGCTGCTGCTGGCGCTCTCTATCTCTATAATAAACCCGATGCAATCGTTCCTCCTCCTCCGATCTCGACCTCTTCCGCTCCCGATTTTGATCCGAGCGGAGCTCCGATGGATATCGAATCGAATAATCCGCTGCACGTCGATGCCGATTTTCCGATCGAGTTTCCGGAAGATAAGACCATCGAATTAAAGACGGTCGGTGCCGCATTCATGGCTATGATGTGCAAAGAAGACCATGTGAAGAAGAATGCGAGCGCCTTCGTGAATAAAAGCGGCGAGACGCTGAAAGGTGATTTTGAATCAAAAGGCATGCTTTATCAGACCCGTATGTTGAAGGAAGCCTATGCGCTGAATAATCCTGACCGGGACCAGCACAGAAGAGAATTGATGCTCCACCTGCTTAAGCATAAGTTCGGGATTGGGCCTGAAAACAAAGATAAAGGACTGATTACTGAACAGCAAGAGGGCTTCCGTGATGCTCTCAAGGCGACGGAAGGAAACTTCCAGCATCCGGCGTTTGGCGCTCTATTGGATAGCGATACAATGACCTCTCTTTTGCAGAAATGCCTTAAAGCGATCAACACAGAAGACAAAGCGGCAGCCGAAGCCGCGAAGAGGCTAAACACCGGCGGCGTGCGATTTGCAACCCCCTCTGCGAGCAGCCTTCTCCCAACTTCATGCCCACAAACTGTGAGATACCCATCAAGCTCGAGAATCGATGATGGCCGCGGATGGGATGGTTAAAACTCATATACGGGATGGGCGCTAAAGCCCATCTCGCGGATCGCGAAAATCGCCTCGGCGATCGGTTTCCAGGGCGCTTTCTGATCGATATGCAATAGGACTTCGGTCTTTCCCTTGTCTTGCGGGAGCGCGCCGATCTCGATTTGCCTCATCAGCTCTTTTTGCAGGGCGCGGGTGTCCTCCATCGGGTACTCGGCAAATTCAGCCAGCCACTTATACTGACCCTCCGCAGAGACGCTCAGATTGACCTGCTGGAGGTCTTCTTTCGCTCGAAGAGAGCGGTTTTCCTGTCCCTGTTTCAGCTCTACGAGATTGATTTCCGCATCGAAAAGCGATGCGCGCGAGATTGCCAAAGTCGCAAAGAGAGCGAGCATCAAGAAGAGAAAGTCGATCATCGGGGCGAAGTTGAAGCTGTGCCCCTCTTTAAATTCGGCGTGATCAAACAGGTTCATGGCGCACTCTTTCGGCTGCGGGCTCGATGCGCGTGCTGAGGGCCAGCGCCTCGTTTTCCACCAGGCTCAAATTTTTTACCAGCTTGTATTTCATCGTAGTCGCAAAGACCATTGAGAGGATCGCGACGATCAGCCCGGCAACTGTCGTCCCGACGGCAACGCCGAGGCCGTCGAAGAGCGCGTTGATGCTCTCGATCGAGCGGTTCACGTCGTAGAAGGCGTAAAACATCCCGATCACCGTGCCGAGAAGTCCGAGCATTGGAGCGACGATGGCGATGTCGTTGAGGAGCGAGAGACGCTGCCAGAATCCGGCCGAAGCGCGCTTTCCCTCCGACTTCATCGCGTCGATCATCACCTGGGGGCCGTAGCGGCGGG
>DAIDLB010000208.1 GCA_027449725.1 Chlamydiota bacterium | reverse complement strand
CCAATACCTCAAATATTCGAAGGAAAAACCCTTTTTCCGGCTCCTCTTCCAGGGCGGCGAGTGTCCGGGCGCACGGGTCGACGCCCGCTCGCCCCCTGCCTCCGCGCCGCTCAAAACACTGCTCCATTCATCACTTTGGGGCATAACGATGCCTTGGAACCTCCTCCTCGCTGCCGCAGGGGGGCTCTTCCTCATGTTCCTCTATCAATTGATTCCGGTCGCACCGGAAATGAAAGACCTCGACGACATCCTCGGCCCGCTCCTCATCGTCTCCTCGGTCATCTCCCTCTCAGAGCCGATCCGTTCCTGGCGCTGGGCCAACCTGGGCCTTGCAGCCGTTGTAATCGGAGGCTCTCTCATGTTTGAAACGGCCTCCAGCGCAGCCGCTCACATCGTCCTGATGGCGCTTATCGCCCTTCTCACCATCCGGAAAGGGCCGATCAGGGAAAAGACCCGTTTTTTAAAGCTGTAAGCGCCTTTTGAAAAAAGAGGCGTCGGTGCTCGAGGAGATCCTCCTCCGTCTTTGACTCGCGCCGGAACACGAAGCGCCAGAGGTTCCAGAGCGGCGCCAGATAATACCGGTAGACAGGGTCCTCTTCTGTCATCTCGCCCCGGCAACCCCGCTCGAGGCTCTCCAGCCACTCCCGCTCTCTTTCGGGATCGACCTTCCATTCCGGCGCCGCCGCCACCGCGGCTGCCAACCTGCTCCCGGCATCGACTTCCGGCCCCAACAACCGGAGCGCCTCACCCCAGGGACACACCTCTACGGAATCTCCGAGTGAGAGTCCCTCTTCTGCCGCGCTGATCCACCGCCTCTCGGGATGCTGAGCCGTAAAGCGCCTCTGCCACCGCGCCGCCATCAACCAATCCCTCTGCGTCAACACCGGACTGCCTCTCCGGTTTTGCACTTCGACGAGATCGCACTGATCCTGTTCGCGCTTTTCAGCATATTTCGTTTTGCCGCGGTAGCAAAGATCCGTGCCTACAGAGAGAATCGGATTGCACCCCAAATAAAAGGCCGCCTGCATCGCGAAATCCGCCGCCGTAAACCCCAATTCAAACGTTTCCGGATCTCCAAGACACCAGGACTCCCACGAAAATATCCCCTCATCGGGCGCAAGGATCTTCTTCCCTTCAATCTCCGCCATCGCCTTCGGATGAAGCCGGGTATGGACGCAGTATAGGCTCTTCTTCGCGCTCTGCAGAAACTCCGGAGGGGTCCTGGAATCGAGTACGCATCCCAGATGCGGCTCAATCCCATGACGGCCCAAAAGCGAAAGCGCCGTCCCCGCGCCGATCAAAAGCGCCCGCCCGGACGCCTCTCCAAGCGTCGGCAGCGCCTCTTCCAAAGAGGGCCCGGCTCCCGCGATGATCGCAGGCACGCCCTTCAAACAGTTCTTCAGCGAAGAGAGCAGAACATACGGCCCTTGCCGCCAGTTCGCCCGCGCATGGGCATACGCCTTGATCCCCAAATCGGCTACACCGGAAAACAGAACGTGCGCCCCGATATGGCTCTCCTCTACGCGAAACTTGAGTTCCTCCCAGCCCTCTTTTGCCCGAATTTCCAAAGGCTGCATCACCGCGCTCCACCCTACCTCGTTTGCCGCGATATTCTTCTCGATCAAGTTCGATGCCCGAAACGACCGAATCTGCGGATGCGCCTCCATCTCCTCGCAGCCGATCAGAAACAATCTCCGCTTTTCGTCCTGCTCCAGCCACGCAAATAACGCCTTTCTATCGGGTGAATCGTCCCCGATCAAACATAAATTATCGAACTGCATCACAGAGTTCTCTAAAGGTTGGTAAATAGGGAATTTTGCACACGCTGCCGCCGGAGAGCCAAAGCGTCATCAGCTCGTCGCCGCCGGCCAAACAAAGAAAGGGAGCACTTAAAAAGCCGTTATATCCGAACGCCTGCGCCTCAGCCTCTGCAAAGCTGGGCTCCGCCTTGCACTCCACAACAAGCAGCGGGACCAACTCCGGCATAAGCGCATAGCAAACGATATCGGCTCTCCGACCAGACGCACCCACCTTCGCCTCTACAGAGATCAATCCCTTGGGAAATCCCAAAGAACCGATCATCTTCCGAAGCAGCTTCTGGCGGACGATCTCTTCCGGAGTCGCCGCAACCGGCCTCTTACGGATCGGATCATATACCCGTTCTATGGGATCTGAACGATGTTGTAGTTTTCGTCGCTGCGGCGGTAGATCACCTTGATCTTCTGGTCTTCTTCGGAGCGGTAGATCAGAAGCGGGTCATCGGAAATCTCCATCTTCATCACCGCCTCGCCCTCGGTCAGCGTCTTCAACGCAACGGTCTCCTTGGCGACGACCTCGTGGAGCATATAGCGCCCCTCTTCCTTGCGCGCATTTTCGGCCGTGATATCATCGTTGATTGCAGCGAGATCGTCATCGAGCGCCTTGATCACATTGACATGGATGTCGACAGTCGAGAGATGCTTGGCCCTTGTAGACTGGAGCTTCGTCTTATAGCGGCGCACGAGCTTGATGACCCGGTCCGACGCCTTATCGATCGCAGAATACATATTGTCTGTACTCGCAGACACCTTGATATGGAAGTGGCCGAAGTTCATGATGATCGAACAGCTGTGTTCAAGCTTTTGGGCGTCAAGCGTTACAGTCACGTCGATGATTCGATCGGCGAAGTGCTCGATTTTAGCGAGCTTTTCAAAAACATAGTTCCGGATTGCGTCGGTAACCTGAAGGCTTTTGCCGACGATGGAAATATTATACCCTTGGATCTCAGATTTCGGGGGTCTTGCCATGATTTTCCCTACATTTTTCCTGATTGGAATCGCCATCCTAACACGATACAATCATCCTAGCCAAGGGAATTTTGAGTTATGCGCCGCCACTGGGAAATGAGAGAAGGAATTCTATTGCAGTCGATCCCCTATCTCGAAAACCGCCGCATCCTCAAAATCTTCACAAAAGAAGCGGGCCTCCTTCCCCTCATCGCCAGCGCAAAAAAAGCTCCCTTCGCCATCCCCTTCATCAAAGCCGAATGGGTCTACCGCACCACCCAAACCGAACTCCATTCCCTCAAAGACGCCGCCCTCCTCGACCCCTTCCTCACGCTCAAAGACACCTTCTCCACCCTCCAGGCCGCCGGTTCCATCGCAAGCGACCTCCTCCGCTCCCAGCTCCCGAACAAAGCCTCCCCGGCCCTCTACGACCTCCTCCTCGCCAGCCTCGCCCACATCCCCCTCAACCCACCGGCCATCGCCCAAGCCTTCCGCCTCAAGCTCCTCCAATGCGAAGGACTCCTCCACCTCCCCTGCGAAGCCCCCCATCCCTTTACCCTCGAGGAATGGGACCTCGCTCTCCATCTTGGACTCGCCCGCCGCTTCTCCGAACTCGCCTCCCTCGCTATCCCTGCCCCCTTCGCAAAAAAAACCAACGACTTCTTCCTCGCCGCCGTCCGTTAACTCGACTTTGTACATTTTTGACCGAGAGTTCGATAAGCAATTGGTTCAGATGGCGTTATATTTTTGCAGGCAGGCCTGCGAAGCGCCGGCTG
>DAIDLB010000207.1 GCA_027449725.1 Chlamydiota bacterium | reverse complement strand
TCCACGGGAAAAGACGATCTACCAAAGCCTCGAGTCGCTCCTCAAGAAATTAGAGGCTCAAGGAAAACTTTGGCGCGAAACCGAGATCACAATCCAGTTCGGCCAACAAAGCGTCAATGAGGCGACAAAAAAGATTTATATTTGTCCCTTCACCGGCAAGGTATTCGGCGACAACACCCATCCGAACCCGCAAGACGCGATCTACGATTGGGTTTCCAAATGTCCGGAAAACACCGAACGGGTCGGCGGACTGCCGGCCAAGCGCTTTTTGGTGTCGGAAGACCCCGAAGTGATCCGCAACTACATCAGCGAGCGGAAGGCATCGGTCAAAAAAGTCGTATACTCCTCTGCAGTGACCGGCAAGCTCTTCAACAGCAAACAGGCGGTCATTGAAGATTTTAAAAAGAACCAGATCAAGATGATGACGATGATCGAGGTGCAAAACCAAAACCGCTTCCAAATCGACGAGCACTTCCTCGACTTTATCCAAAAACACCTCAATGAAGACAAAATCTCGGCCTTTGTCGAGGCGCTTTCGCACCATCCCGAATTCGAGCCTTACTTGAGGAAGTGGGTCGAAACTGAATAATTCCATGGATTGCTTGTTGGAGAGCCCGGATGAGACGCGCGCATTTGCGGAGCGCCTGGCTTCGGCTCTTCCTCCAAACAGCGTGATCGCCCTCTACGGCGACCTGGGAGCCGGCAAAACGACCTTTGTCCAGGGCCTGGTCCGTGGCCTCGGCGGCGATCCCTTGATGGCGCAAAGCCCCACCTTCACCTATATGCACCGCTATCCGGCCAGGCTGCCCCTGACCCATTTCGACCTCTACCGGCTCCGTTCTGAAGGCGATTTCCTTGGGATGGGTTTTGACGAGGCGTTTGACTCGGGCGGCGTCGTTGTGATCGAGTGGCCCGAGCGGATCGCCTCCCTCCTGCCCCCCGGCCGCCTTGAAATTTGTCTTACACATGTAGATGAAAAAACCCGTAAAGTCGAGATGCGATGGACCTGACCTATCTCCTCTCCGCCCTCGAGCCCGCAAGCTGGCCAGAGCTCTCCTTACCGGAAATCGCCCTTGCAGGGCGCTCAAACGTCGGCAAGTCGACCTTTTTGAACCTCCTCGCAGGGAAGAAGCTGGCTAAAGTTTCTTCAACTCCGGGAAAGACGCAGCGGATGCAGTTTTTCCAGGCGAAAGAATACATCCTCGTCGATCTGCCGGGCTACGGCTACGCCAAAGCGCCGGCCGCGGCCCAGGCCGAGTGGTCGGAAGCAGTCCACGCCTATCTGGAAAAGCGGCCGCAGCTCAAAAAACTCCTCCTTCTCCTGGATATCCGACGGGATCCTTCCCAAGACGATCTACAGCTCGCCGACTGGGCGTCAAAAAATCCGAAGCTTGAACTGTTGCCGGTATTGACAAAGACCGATCTCGTCTCAAAAAATGAGTGCGAGAAGCGGGAAAAACAAATTCTTGAGGCGCTTTCGCCGTATAACCTGATTGAAATCCCCCTGAGCGTCCCCGCCCCGCGGAAGATCGTTTGGAATAGAGTGTGCAAGTAATGAATTTGAACGAAGAAATATTTATCTGCATCGACTGTGAATCGACCGGCCTCGACCCGGAAAAAGACCGGATCATTGAAGTCGCCGCCGCCCGCTTCACTTTTCAGGAGGTTTTGCAGCAATACGAGACCCTGATCGACCCCGAATGCCCGATCCCCGAAACCTCGCAAGAGATCCACAAGATCTCCCAGGAGATGATTGCGGGCAAACCGAAAGTGCGGGAAGTGCTCCCCCGCCTGCTCGAGATGGTCCAAGGCCACATCATTGTCGGCCACGGGATCGGCTTTGACGTCTCGCTCATCGCCAGCGAGGCAGAAAGGGCCCAAATCCCAACCAAGATCAGAAGCCAACCCCAGATCGACACTCTCCGCTTGGCGAGACTCTATGGCGAGAGCCCTGTAAATTCGTTGGAGAGACTCCGCCAACACTTCAATATCCAGCCCGAAGGCGCCCACCGGGCGATGAGCGATGTCGTCGTCAACATCGAAGTATTTAAACATCTGACTAAAAAATTTCGTTCCACGGACGAAATTTTTAAGACCCTCCAAAAGCCCATCAAATTAAGATTAATGCCTCTCGGCAAGCACAAGGGGCGCCGTTTCGAAGAAATTCCGTTGGAGTATTTGCTTTGGGCCGAAAAGAAAGATTTTGACCAGGACCTGCTGTTCTCCATCAAATCCGAGATCCGCAACCGGCGCCGCGGCAACCAATTTGAACAAGCCTCAAATCCCTTCTCAGGTTTGTAACCG
>DAIDLB010000206.1 GCA_027449725.1 Chlamydiota bacterium | reverse complement strand
CCCGCCAGAGTGGATGACGAGGTGACGAACGGATAGGTGCCGAAGGTCGAATCGAGAAGAGACCCCTGGGCGCCTTCAAACAAAATCTTTTCCCCCCGCCTGGAGGCCGTATGAAGCATCTCTTCCACGGGCGCCAAAAAGGGGGCGAGCTGTTCGGCATATTTTTCGTATTCCGAGGCGAGGGCCTCAAAATCGAGCGGCAGGTGGCCATACAGCTTTTCCAGCTCAAAATTTTTCCGTTTGAGCGTCGCTTTAAAGAGGCTTCGGAAATCGGGGTGGACCAGATCGGCCATTCGGAGGCCCAGGCGGTTGGCTTTGTCCGCATAGCAGGGGCCAATCCCTTTTTTGGTCGTCCCTATCCCCAGGCTCCGGTCGTTCAGCTCGTCGAGGAGGCGGTGATAGGGAAACACGACGTGCGCGTAGTATGAAAGGGCCAGTCTTTTTTCGAAAGCGATGCCGTGGCGGCGAAGCTGATCCATTTCCGAGAGCAGCGACGGAGGATCGATGACCGTCCCTCCCCCGATGTAACAATGTGCATGGCCATAGAGGATTCCGGAGGGGATCAGGTGGAAACGGTATTCTACGCCCTTGGCTACGACCGTATGCCCGGCGTTATTTCCCCCCTGGGCGCGGGCTATGTGGGCGGCTTTTTCAGAGAGAAGGTCTACGATCTTTCCCTTTCCCTCGTCTCCCCATTGCATTCCAATAACAGCCGCTGAAGGCATCGATTCCCCGGATTTATTCGATTTGTCTCAGATAAACTCCACATAATAGCCGAGCCGCGAGTTCGCAGGAACTGTTTTTTCAAATTCAGTTTCGTTGGACAAAATGGGTTCCAATTGCGTACTCTTCCTATATTTCTTACAATAGCAGCGATTCATATGGAAAGACAAAAACGGTGGCAGTGGGCGCTGATCCTGGCGGTTTTGGCCCTTACGTTTTACAATATCATCCCGACCCTCATCTATTACACAAGGCCGCTGGCCAAGCCGATCGGCTCCGCCGAGGGGATGGAGGCAGTCCAAGAGATCTCCGGACGCCTTTTGGCGCTTGAAGAGGATGGGGAATCTTGGCTTCGTTCTTATTGCAACCTCTTGAATATTAATCCATTATCTGTTTCTCTTGATCCCGACCTTCCTCATCGTTTCGAGGTTCGGTGCAGCAAGGCCGAAGAGGCCGCCCTCCTCCGCCGCTCGCTCGTCCGCGCAGGCGCCCTCATCCCGTTTGCTCCGGCCCAGCTCGCCCCGCTTCCCGGAGACCCTCAGGCCAAAACCGTTTCGGTCCTGCGGAAAATTCCCGTCCGTTTCAAGGACGCTTCCCGTTACTTCGCCTTTACCCACAAGGTGGGAGAAGACGGGTCGCCCGCGCCTCTTTTCCGGGAAATGACGCTGGACCGGGCCGCCCGGATTGCCTCTTTGGCTGCGGGACCAAGCGAATGCGCCCAGCTTTTCCGTGCGGTCCAGCGCGCCCCCGTGAACCAGGTGCCGGAAGAATTGCTCCTCTCCCTTGCAGCCAAGATCAATAGCAGCTCCGATCTCTTCCGCCGTTTTTATGTCTCGATGACCGCCGGTTCCTTCGCGCCTGCTGCAGAAATTGACCACCTCTCGGCTGCGATCGACGCTTGCCGCGATCGGCTAAAGATTGAGAAATTGGCTTCTTCGGACCCGGATGCGGTTCGCCTTATTGAAAAAAAGGAATCGAGCCTCTCTTTGGTCCAGCATTGTTTGAAAAGAGAGCGCTCCGCTTTTTTAAATCCACCCTCGCCTCTTTCATTTGAAGCCGCCCTCTTGGCCTTTTCCGGCTCGCCGGACGCGATTCCGCTCGACGCCTCTCCCTTCTTTAGCGAGCTTAAGATCAATTGGAAAGAAGGACTGATCTCTCTCGTTCTCCGCCCCGATCTCGTGGATAAAGAAGCAGAGCTCCAGCAGCTTCTCATCAATGAAATTGCCCGTATTTCAAGAGCGGCGAATGAAACGCTTCTTCCCGCGCAAGGTTCCTTTGCCGTCAGGTTCCATGATCTCCCCGACGCGAGCTCTTTTCTTGTGGTGCGCTTGGATGAAATGGCCAAAGATCAGG
>DAIDLB010000205.1 GCA_027449725.1 Chlamydiota bacterium | reverse complement strand
GGGATAGAACCTCCGATCCTATTTCGGTTCGACGGGATCATCCGCGACCGGATCCAGAGGCTTTGCGCTTCTTTCAAGGCGGCGATCCAGGAGTTTGATTATCAAAACGATTACCGACCGGCCTATCCGATCAAGGTAAACCAGCAAAAGCAGATCGTCGACGTGATCCGGAATGCGGGGCGGGACTCCCTGCTGGGGCTGGAGGTGGGGAGCAAGCCCGAGCTCGTCGGGGTGCTGAGCATCCACAATACGGACGGGGCGCTCCTCCTTTGCAACGGGTATAAGGACGCGGAATATATTGAATTGGCGCTCTTGTCGAGGAAGATCGGGCGCAGGTCCATTGTGATCATCGAGCAGTTCTATGAGTTGAACTTAGTTTTAGAGACGGCATCGCGGCTGGGGATCGAGGCGGAGATCGGCTTTAGGATGAAGCCGTATAGCAAGGGGAGCGGCAAGTGGGCGTCGTCGGGCGGCGATCTGGCGAAGTTCGGGCTGAATATCCATGAGATCCTGCTCGGCGTCGAGCTCTTGAAGAAGGCGGGGAAAGACCATTGGCTGAAGCTTCTCCACTTCCATATCGGCAGCCAGATCACCTCGATCGTTCCCATTAAGAAGGCGCTGAGAGAGTCTTCGAGGATGTACGCCGAGCTGGCCAAGCTCTGCCCGTCGATGTGCTTTTTCGATGTGGGCGGGGGGCTTGGAATTGATTATGACGGGACGAAGACGAGCGCCGACTCGTCGATGAATTATTCGATGGAGGAGTATGCGAGGGACGTCGTCTATGCGATCGGGTCGGCCTGCAGCGAGGCGGGGCTCCCCCATCCGGTGATCGTCAGCGAATCGGGACGAGCGCTCGTCGCTCACCATTCAGTCCTTGTCACTGAGATCATCGACGTGGCGCCGACGCTCGGGTGCTTGAAGGACTTGGAGCCGCCTCCGAGCGAGCACGAGCTTCTGCACGATTTTGTCAAATTACATGCGAGTGTGACAGCCAAAAATTGTCTTGAGGCGCTCCACGATGCGGCTGAGTTCCGGCAGAGCGTGTTGGAGCGGTTTATCCAAAGCGATATCAGCCTACCCGAGAGGGCCTATGCGGAGAAAGCCTACTGGCAGCTCATCGCCAAGATCCGCCACGTCTCGAAGGAGCTGAAATATGTGCCTGAGGATATCGAGAAGCTCGACGGCAAGCTCCTCAGCATGTACTTCTCCAACTTTTCGGTCTTCCAGTCGCTACCCGATGTATGGGCGATCCAGCAGATGTTCCCGATTATGCCGATCCACCGCCTCGACGAGAAACCGAAGGTGCAGGCGACGATCGTCGATTTGAGCTGCGATAGCGACGGAAAGATCGACCGCTTCGTCAGCCCGAGGGAGCCGGCCAAGCATATCCTGCTCCATGAGCTCGGCAAGACGCCCTACTACCTTGGGATCTTCCTGGTGGGGGCGTATCAGGAGACCCTGGGAGGGATGCATAACCTCTTCGGCGATACGAACGCCGTCCATGTCGATCTCGATGAAAATGGCAGATGGGCGTTCAAACATGAGATCGAGGGCAATAGCGTGAGCGAGGTGCTCAAGTATGTGCAGTACGACTCGGCCGACCTCATGGAGAGGCTCCGCCTCTCAATCGAAAAGGCATTGAGAGAGGGTCTCCTCACGAATGAGGAGTCAGCCAAATTAAAAAAACGGTTCAAGGAAGCCCTTGAAAGCTATACGTATCTGGTGGTGTAAATGGAGTGTCTCAAAACCAATTTTCTGCAAGGGCATGGCGTAGAAGGGCGCTTCGGCGGCCTGCCCGACGAGTTTTCGCGATTGGAGACGGCGACGGTCGTCGTCTTGCCGATCCCGTTCGATCAGACGACGACCTATAATCAGGGAGCCGACCTCGGGCCGGCCGCTTTGATCGAGGCGTCGAGAAACCTCGAGCTCTACGACGTCGAGACGCAGAGCGAAGTGTTCCGCCGCGGGATCTATACCGCGCCGGCCATCGAGGCGGCCTCGTCCGAAGATATGCTCGCCCTCTCCTACGAACGGGCGATGCACTTTTTGAAGATGGGCAAGTTTGTCGTCTCCCTTGGCGGCGAGCACGCTGTTTCGGCTGCGCCGATCCGGGCGCATGCCGATCATTTCGGCAAGATCTCGGTCTTGCAGTTCGACGCCCACGCGGACCTGGCCTATGCGTATGAGGGCAATCCGCTCAGCCATGCGTCGGTGATGGCGCGGGTGCGCGAGATTCCCGGCGTCGTCCGGTCCGTCGCCACCGGCATCCGGAGCATGAGCTCCGAAGAGGCTGCCGTGGTTGAAAGAGACAACATCTTCTACGCCCACGAGATCCATGAAGATGAGCGGTGGATCGAGAAGCTGGTGAGCCGCCTCTCCGATCCGGTTTATATCACATTCGATCTCGACGTCTTCGACTCTTCCCTGATGCCTTCGACGGGCACGCCGGAGCCGGGCGGCCTCTTTTGGCACCAGGCGGCCAAGGCACTCAAGGCGGTGGCGAAGCGAAAGAAGATCATCGGGTTCGACATTGTCGAGCTGTGTCCGTCCAAACAGATGAAGGCGCCCGATTTTCTGGCGGCAAAACTTCTCTATAAGATGCTGAGTTATATTTTCGATGGAGGCAAGAAATGAGCATTTATGAATTCATGAGAAAACACTACAAACATTTCAATGCCGCCGTCTGCGTAGAAGCTGCGCAAGGCTGGGCGGACCATCTGGCCGAAGGGGGCAAGATGTTCGTGACGCTGGCTGGCGCGATGAGCACCGCCGAGCTGGGCATCTCGCTTGCCGAGATGATCCGCCAGGACAAGGTGCACGCGATCTCCTGCACTGGCGCCAACCTGGAAGAAGACGTCTATAACCTCGTCGCCCACACCCATTATGAGAGAATCCCCGACTACCGCTCCCTGACGAAAGAGGAAGAGGTAGCGCTCTATGAGCGGGGCCTCAACCGCGTGACCGACACCTGCATCCCCGAAGATGAGGCGATCCGCCGGATCGAGCACCACATTTTGAAGCTCTGGAAAAAGGCAGAAGAGGAAGGGAAGCGTTATTTCCCCTACGAGTACCTCTACCAGCTCTTTGCAAATGGCGACCTGGAGCCTTCCTATGAGATCGACCCGAAACATTCCTGGCTGCTGGCGGCCTTTGAAAAAAACCTGCCGATCTTTACTCCCGGATGGGAAGATTCGACGACGGCGAATATCTTCGTCTCCCATGTGATCAAAGGCGATCTCAAACGGTTTGATACGGTCAAATCGGGGACGGAGCAGATGGCGGCGCTCGTCTCTTGGTACCGAAGCCAAAGCGTTCCCATCGGCTTTTTCCAAATCGGCGGCGGGATTGCCGGCGACTTTCCAATTTGCCTTGTGCCGCTCGTGCGCCAGGACTTGCAGGAAGAGTGCCCGCTCTGGGGCTATTTTTGCCAGATCAGCGACTCCACGACCTCATTTGGCTCATATAGCGGGGCGACCCCGAGCGAAAAGATCACGTGGGGCAAGATTGCGCCCGAGACGCCGAGCTTCATCATCGAATCGGATGCGACGATCGTAGCGCCGCTCATCTTCCAATACGTCCTGGAAGCGCCGGCCTTTGCGAAGAAAATGAGGCAACACTGCGGCGCCTGCGGCTGCCACTAATTTAGGGGGTGTAGTCACGAGGAGGGTTCGTTGATTTTTGGGATTATTTTGG
>DAIDLB010000204.1 GCA_027449725.1 Chlamydiota bacterium | reverse complement strand
CGATGTCGCTGAAGGAGACCTAGTCGAGGTCTCTTATTCGCTCATCGGAGCCCCTTTTGACCGGTGGGGATTCAGATTCCCTTTGCAAATGAAAAAACCGATCCAAAAGATGTGCTTGCGGATTGTGAAGCCGGAGGGTCGCCCCTTCCATACAGCCCATTGCAATACACCGGAGGATTTGCAAATCCTTGAGACAGAAGAAGCGGTTGAAGTGGTCCTCGAGCCCTGTCCGGCTGTTAAAAGCGAACACGACCAGCCGCCCGGATCTGCGACGGACCCGTACATCGAATTCACCGAATTCGATTCGTGGCGCGAAGTAGTGGAGGAGGAATTGCATTTCTATTGCCTGGATCCTGTTTTTGCCCTTAATCCTGAGGCGATCGATCTGGTGCGAAATTGGGAACAGAGCAGCTTAAACCGTGAAGAAGCTGCCTTGAAAGCCCTCCGCTTTGTCCAGGACGAGATCCGCTATCTCGGCCTTTTCAAGGGCGATGGGGGGTGGAATCCGGCCAATCCGGCTGAAACACTCAAGCGCCGCTATGGCGACTGCAAAGCAAAGACGCAGCTTTTGCGAGCCTTTCTCCAACTCCTCGGCGTCCCCTCCACTCCGGTCCTTGTCCACGTGTTTAAACAAGGGGGCATCGAAACCTACCTTTCCCAACCGATTTTCAACCATGTCATTACCCGGATCGACTTGGATGAAGGCCCGGTCTATGTCGATCCGGTCGCAAGCTTCCAGGGAGGTTCCCTACGCGAATCGTACCTTCCCTATCGAAAAGGCCTCGCATTATCGGAGGAAACAAAAGAGCTCTCCTCGATCCCGGAGCTCCGCCCCGAGATCGATTTGGAAAGGACCACCTCGTTTTCGTTTGACGAAACCGGCGTCACTCTGACCCAATCCACTAAAGTTTATGGTGAATTCGCAAATGCCTTAAGGCGAAGACTCGCTGTGGAAGGAAAAAAGAAGTGCGGAAAGGATCTGAAAAATAAATATGCCGCGCAATACGGCGGCGTAAATCTCCTCTCCTACGATGCCCTAGATGACCGGGCAGGCAATCGGATCCAGGTCGACTGCACCCTCCATTTGGAAAGCCCCTGGCTTCAGGATGAGGATGAGGAAAACTGGTTTTTGTATCGGCCGGTTTTCTATTATTACTTTCAGCAGGACTTCGACGCCGAACGGAGAACAGCGCTGAGCCTCCCCCGCCCCCACAAAATGAAAGAGACGGTGCTTCTTTCCTCCGGTGGGATGGAAACTTGGCCGATCGAAATCGAACACCCCGCTTTCGATTTTTCCTGCAATGCAGCTTCCGAACAGGAAACGGTTTTTGAACTGAACGGCAAACTCGACCGGCTCTTTCCCGAAGATCTCGAAGAATATGAAGTCGAGCTTTTCAAAGGGAAGTATGCTTCCCTCGCCATCGTTTATGAGCATCCCCAAAAAGCCCGCTATGCTCTCAAGGTAGCGAGAATCTTAGGTAGACCGTAAACGATCGAAGGTCGCTTCGCCGACCCAGGAGCAGCCGAGCTGGATGTAGGACCGGACCGAGCCGTGGTAATCCGAGCCGCCGGTGGCGATCCACCCTTTTTCCTTTGCGATCTTGACCCAGGGAGCCTCCTGTTCTTTATGGAGGCGGCCATAGTAGCATTCCAATCCGTCAAACGGATGGCCCAGGATTTCACGTAAAAAGCGCCCCTTTTTCAGGAAATGGGGATGCGCAAGAACAGCCTTGCCTTTGGCCGCCTGGATAGCCCGGATGGCTTCGAGAGGGGTGAACTTACCGCCCGGGACATAGCAGCTCGCCGTATCTTCCAGATAGCGCTCAAACGCTTCCTGGATCGAAGCGACAGCCCCCATTTTGAGGAGCGCGGCGGCGATATGGGGACGGCCGATGATCTGCTCGGGACCATAGGTCGGCAGCTCGCTTACGTCAATTGCAAATCCCTTTTTCTTGAGCTTTTCCAAAATCTTCCGGTTCCTCTCCTTCCGGCAAAGAAGCACCTCTTCGAGAAACCGGGAAAGAGAGGCGTCGAAACCATAGGCAAGGATATGAACGGTGAGCCCCTGGAACTCGGTCGAGATCTCTGAGCCGATCAGAAGAGCTATCCCAAGCTCTTTTGCTTTGGCGTAAACTTCAGGCGTATAGGCCTGGATGGTGTCGTGGTCTGTAATCGAAAGACCGCTGAGACCGGCCTGTTTCGCCAGCTCAAGAAGCGCCAAAGGAGCGTCGGTCCCGTCGGAACAATTGCTGTGGCAATGGAGGTCGGCGCGAAAATCCGTCATGCGAAGGGCACCTTCCACACCTCCGGCTCGAGATGGATACCGCTTTTTTCGGCGACCGTGTCTTGGACTCTTTGGATGAGGGCAAGCACATCGATAGAACTCGCTCCTGCCGCATTCACAATGAAGTTGGCATGCGTTTCCGATACGCGGGCGCCGCCGGAAACCGCCCCTTTAAGCCCGCACCTCTCGATCAATGCTCCGGCAGAAAGTTCGGTCGAGGGATTTCGAAAGATGCAGCCGGCGCTTTTTTCTTTGGTAGGCTGCGTCTTGACGCGGTATTCGACGATCGCGAGCTGCGCTTGCCGCGCCTCCGCTTTTTTCGTCAGATCGAAGTGGGCGGCCAAGATGCAGCCGGGCATCGTCTGAAACGAGGAAAAGCGGTAGGAGAATTGAAGATCTTGTTTCAAAAAAAGCCTCTCTTGACCATCCATTCCCAAAAAAACTACTTTGCTAAGGGAGTCTTTCGTCTCCTGCTTATTCGCACCCGCGTTCATAAAGACAGCGCCCCCGACCGTCCCCGGAATGCCCGAAGCAAACTCAAGCCCCGAGAGGCCGCGGCGCGCGGTCTGTACGCCGAGAAGAGAAAAAGAGTAGCCTGCTCCTGCAGCGACCGACTCTTCGGAAAATTCACAAAAATCAATTTTGTTCTGCAGAATCAGGCCGTCGAACCCGCGATCGTCGAAAAGGCAGTTCGACCCCTTGCCAAGAATAAAGATGGGGACTTTTTCCGCAAGGGCCCATTCTATGGC
>DAIDLB010000203.1 GCA_027449725.1 Chlamydiota bacterium | reverse complement strand
CGCCGACCAGGCCGACGATCTGTCCGCGCGCGATCTCTAAGTTCAGTGGCAAGAGCGCAGGCTTTGTCTGTCGGTCGTTTTTAAAAAATCGTTTCAAAGAAGGCCAGAACCCCGAGGTCTTGCGATAGCTTTGGTAGTGCCGCTCTAAGTGGTGTGTAGAGATGATGATGGGAGACATAGGTTTTTGATTGTACTAAAGAAAGCGAGTTATAATAAAGCTTCGGCGCAGGTTTCTGCGCTGACCAATTTAAAAGGGCCCAACTTTTGTTTTCTTTCGCCGCCATAAATGACGGCGCCGCCCGAGGCTCTTTCGGGCGTTTGTTTATGAAAGTACTGGAGACCATCTAAAAAGGAGGGTGAAAATGTTTTGCCGCTTTTAATCTCTATGGGAAGAAGGCTGCTTCCCTGTTGAAAAAGAAGGTCTACTTCTTTTCCACCGACATCGCGGTAAAAATAGAATCTAGGATCTTCAGCTTGATTGAGCCGCGACTTTATCAGTTCAATCACAGCCCAATTTTCAAAGAGATTTCCAAACAACGAATCTTTAACAAGTTGTTCAGTAGACTGGATTCCCAATAAATGACAGACAAGCCCGGTATCGATAAAATAGAGTTTAGGAGATTTGATCACTCGTTTCCTAAAATTCTCAAAATAGGGTTCTAGACGAATCAAAATATAGGTAGCTTCCAACACGGAAATCCATTCTTTGATCGTGACCGCTGATACTCCGACGTCCGCTGCTAAGCTCGCATAGTTGATCAATTGCCCGATTCGACTGGCGGTGAGTTTGATGAATCTTTCGAAAAGGAGCATTTCTTTGATCTGGATAATTTGCCTGACGTCCCTTTCGACATAAGTTTGAAAATAGCTGGCAAATGCATTCGATAGGGGTAAATCTTCTTTATAAATTCTCGGGTATCCACCTTTCAGGATGGCTGTTTCCAGAGGGTCGCGATTGTCGGAATCCCTTAATTCTTGTAGGCTCAGAGGCAATAACTTGAGGATAGAGGTCCTTCCGGCGAGCGATTGGGAGATCGCGGAGTGGAGCTCTGCCTGGTGGCTGCCGGTTAAAATATAGCGCCCTTTTTGATCGGATTCGTCTACAAGAACCTGGATAAAGGAAAGAAGGTGGGGAGTCCTTTGCACTTCATCCAGAATCGCCCCTTCGGGATAGGCGTTCAAAAAACTTTTTGGATCGAGAGTGGCAAACGCCCTGATTTCAGGGTCTTCCATGTTCACATAGGGCATCTTCGGAAATGAAGCCCGAACCAGGGTTGTTTTTCCCGATTGCCGAGGGCCCAATAAGGTAACGATCGGGTATTTCTTTGCAAGAGACTGAATATGAGGCTGCAAGGTTCGTTTGAACATTTTCTTTGGATAATCTAAGGTTGCGCTTCAGATTATCTGAGTCGCGTTTATTTGGCAAATTTGGTACGGTTTGCCAGATGAAGCCTTGGATCGTCGCAGCCCGAAGTTCTCCTCTCTCTCGCACCCAAGCGGCGGAAGTGCAGGCGCTATTGCCTCATCTCAAACTTTCCATGCTCTTCATTGAAACAACCGGCGATCTCGATAAAAAGACCTCTTTGCGCTCTCTTGGAAAAACCGATTTTTTTACGCGCGAACTCGATGGGTTTTTGTTGGAGGGTAAGGCGCGTGCTGTCATCCACTCCGCAAAAGACCTTCCCGATCCGCTGCCGGAGGGACTGACCATCGCAGCCCTGACCGCCGGGGTCGACCCGCGCGATGCGCTTGTGTTTCGAAGCGAGCTTTTCGAAGGGGCCTGCATCGCCACGTCAAGCGAAAGGAGGGAGGCAGCGGCAAGAAGTCTTTATCCGGACCTTCGCTTTTGCGATCTGCGAGGAACGATTCAGGAGAGGTTGGGCAAATTAGAGAGGGGCGAGGTCGACGGCGTCATCATTGCGGAAGCAGCAATCGTCCGCCTTGGTCTTTGCGCCAAACTCAGGCGCTGGTTTTTGCCTGGAGGCGCAGCGGAAAATCAGGGGAAGCTTGCGATCGTTGTCAGAAAAGACGACAAAGAGGCGGCGGAGGCATTTCGTCCGATCGACGCAAGGGGAGAGGGGCGTCCCTGGACGATTCTCCATCTTGGCCTCGACCCGGCGGCTTGTCCGTCCAAAGGGAGGGTCTATCATTATCCCGTCATTCGGACAAGACCCCTTGCCGCTGATTTGAGTCCAATCTCTTCTTGCACCCATGTCCTGGTGACGAGTAAAGAAACGGCGGCCCTGCTTCCCCCATTGCATGGAAAAACGGTAATTGCCATCGGAGAAAAAACAGCGCTTGCCGTAAAAGGCGCGAAACCGCTCATCGCCCCTTTTGCTGAACAGGAAGGGATGATCGAGCTTCTCGAAACGCTCGATCTTTCGAGAGCGAAGATTTGCTACCCAAG
Organism: Chlamydiota bacterium; assembly: GCA_027449725.1. GTDB lineage: Bacteria > Chlamydiota > Chlamydiia > Chlamydiales > SM23-39 > JAKBAE01. Next base: position 3,926 of record DAIDLB010000203.1, on the reverse strand, counting down.
ATCGAGTTCAGCGCGGCCGCTTTTGGCTGACTACCTCCGGGCAAAAGGGATCGATGTCTGCGTGATCGATCTCTATGAGACAATTTTGCAAAAGCCGGGGGCCGCTCCCGATTTGGATGAAATCGACGAGATCGTCTTTATGAGCCCCTCTTGCGTCGACGGGTTTCTCCGTATTTATGGGATCGCTTTGCCGCCTGGCAAAAAGATCACAGCGCAAGGGCGAGTGACAGAGGAAAAACTATTTGCAACGGCTCTAGCCGAAAAGCTATGATCTTCCCTCAAAAAGTGGAGGAACTATGACTGCGGATGCGAAAACCAGCTACCAATTGCCCGATCTGCCTTACGATTACAATGCCCTCGAGCCGGTCATCTCCGCAGAGATCATGGAGCTTCACTATTCCAAGCATCACAAGGGGTATGTAACCAACCTGAATGCGGCAATTGAGAAATACCACGAGGCCGAGTCGAAAAACGACGTCGCTGCCATGATCGCGCTGCAGGCCGCCATCAAGTTCAACGGGGGTGGGCATATCAACCATAGTATTTTCTGGACGATCCTCGGACCTGTTCAAAATGGATCCCATCCGGGAGGGGAGCTCCTCAAAATGATCGAGCGCGACTTTGGATCCTTTGATCAATTCAAAGAAAAATTCAACGCCGAGACGATCGCCATCCAGGGGTCGGGGTGGGGCTGGCTCGGGTACAATAAAAATTTGAGGCAGCTTGAAATCGCAGCGTGCGCAAATCAAGACCCGCTCAGCACCAAGGGGTTGGTTCCGATCTTGGGCGTCGATGTCTGGGAGCATGCCTATTATTTACAATATAAAAACCTGCGCGCCGACTATGTTAAAGCAATTTGGCAAATTTTTCATTGGCGTCATATTGAAGAGCGATTTGCTAAAGCAATTGTCTGAATTCCCGCTTCAGAGATATAATGGGGTCGCTTCAAAACGGAATAGGGATTTTTTGAATGGGTTTATTTTCCCGGAACCAGCCGAAGATTAAGGTTCAGACGACGAAGAAAGACGGCTTTAGCGGCTGGATCAAGTGTTCCGGCTGTTCGGAGATGATCCACGCCAACGAGCTGCAGCAGAATTTAAACTGCTGTCCCAAGTGTGCGCACCATTACCGGCTCGGGCTGGAAGAGCGCCTCTCGCTTCTGGCTGACGAGGGGAGCGCGGAAGAGCTGTTTGGACATATCGTCCCTGTTGATTCCCTTGATTTCGTCGACACCGAGAGCTACAAGGACCGGCTTGAACAGTCGATCCGGAGGACGGGCCGCAGCGATGCGATCTGGACGGGAGGATGCAAGCTGGATGGAAAGGCGATTGCTCTGGCCGTCCTCGACTTTTCGTTTATGGGCGGGTCGATGGGTTCTGTTGTGGGGGAACGGCTGACGCTTCTTATCGAACACGCTATCCAACACAGTCTGCCGCTCATCATCGTCTCCGCATCGGGCGGCGCCCGTATGCAGGAGTCGATCCTCTCCCTCATGCAGATGGCGAAAACCTCGGCGGCGCTAAGCCGTCTCCACCAGGCAGGGCTTCCCTATCTCTCCGTGTTGACCAACCCGACGACAGGGGGCGTCACCGCCTCGTTTGCGACGCTAGGCGACGTGATCGTCGCGGAGCCGGACGCGCTGATCGCCTTTGCAGGCCCCCGCGTCGTCGAGCAGACGATCAAACAAAAGCTGCCGCCAAAAGCCCAAAAGTCCGAATTTTTATTGGAAAAAGGGATGATTGACAACATCATCCAGCGCGCGGATCTGAAGCCAAGCCTCTCTCGACTTCTTGACTATTTTCTGGGGAACCAGCCCCTCTCTCCGAGATCTTCTCTTGCGGAAAATTGTGCGGAGCGTTTAAAAGAACTGCTGGCATTGACGAACACAGCCCCCAAATGAAAAAGCAAGTTCCCGTTACGGCGGGCAATCCGGAACTCATCCCTTCCTATGCGACTCCCTTTGCCGCCGGAGCCGATGTGCGCGCCCATCTCGAGAGCGCCCTTTACATCCTCCCCGGCGTTTCGGCCCTGGTCCCAACGGGGATCAAGATGGCGATTCCGGAAGGATATGAGGTGCAGGTCCGCCCGCGGAGCGGCCTTGCGTTAAAACATGGGATCACCGTCCTCAATACGCCGGGGACCATCGACAGCGACTACCGCGGGGAGCTCTGCGTGATCCTCATCAACCACGGCAAGGAGCCGTTTTCTGTCGAACCCGGCATGCGGATCGCACAGATCGTCCTGGCGCCGGTGGTGCAGGCGGAGTTTATTCTGCAGGAAGAGCCGCTGCCGCAAACGCTCAGGGGAGATCGCGGATTTGGCCATACTGGCACGCATTAAGCCCTTTGTTTTTTTAAAGCAAAGAAAAATTGTGAAAATATCGGACTATCTCGACGAACGGCTCATTGCATTCATTGATGCACCGGCGCGCAACGATGCGATCGACGTTTTGATCGACCTTCTCGAAGACGCGGGCAAGCTGCCGAACAAAGCCGCTTTCCGCAAGGCGATCCTCGACCGCGAAGAGATCGTCTCCACAGGAATCGGGATGGGCGTCGCCCTCCCACACGCCAAGCTCAAAGGCTTCAAGCAATTCCATATCGTCGTCGGAATCCAGCAGAAAAAACCGCTCGACTGGAATGCAATCGACAAGGCGCCCGTCCGTCTCATCTTCCTCATCGTAGGGCCTGATGACCGGCAGTCGGAATATCTCCAGATCCTCTCGCATCTGACCACAGCCCTCAAAGAGCTTGACCTTAGGAAAAAGCTCCTCTGCGCGACCAGCACGCACGAAGTGCTCGGCGCCTTTTCCGATTAAACTCGACTTTGTACATTTTTTGGGGATGATTTCTTCAAGATGTTGATTGATACCGCATTGCAGGTTTTTCGCCGGCCTTCGGCCAGGCCTGTCAAAAAATCTGCAATGCGGTCTGAATCAACATCTTATTGAAATCACTCCCAAAAAATGTACAAAGTCGAGTAAAACCCTTCTCATTATATTCAGACATTTGCTATTTTCCGGTATATCCCAGAAGAGGCTCAGATGGATCTCAAGCTAAAAGATGTAGCAGAACTTCTCAATGTTTCTGAAACGACCATCCGCCGCTGGATCTCTGACAGCAAGATTCCCTACTACCGCCTCAACCAGCAATTCCGTTTCAGCCGCTCCGAGATCGAAAGCTGGGTTCTTGCCTGTAAACAGGGGAGAGGGAAAAACGACTTCTTCTCCCACGATTCCACCGACGAGGCCGGCACGGAGAGAATGGGAACTCATCAGTTCGGCCTGCTGCGCGCTATCCACAAAGGCGGCGTCTGGCACAACGTCCCCGGAGCCACCAAGGAAGAGGTGATCCGCGCCGCGATGAAGCGGATTGCCAAAGAGCTTCAGCTCGACGCAGAAGTCTTAACAGAACTCCTCCTCGATCGCGAACGCCTCATGCCGACAGCCCTCTCCCACGGCATCGCCGTGCCTCACACGCGCGACTTCCTCCTCCAAGACTCCTTCGACGTCGTCTCCGTCGTCTTCCCCGAAAAGCCCATCGCCTACGGCGCCCTCGACGGCGAAAAAGTCCACACGCTCTTCTTCCTCTTCGCCTGCGACGACAAGCGGCACCTCCACCTCCTCGCCAAGCTCGCCCACCTGAGCAGCAACCCCGATAATCTCGCGCTCCTCAAAAAGCGCCCCTCGAAAGAAAATCTCCTGGAAACCATCAAAGGCTGGGAAGCAAACCTCCGCCCCGCCGGCCAGCCCGCTTTAGCCTCAAGATAGAATTAGGGCTCTGCTCTAAAACCCGCTAAGGGGACAAGTCCCCTTAGAACCCCTTTTTTTTCGAGCGTGGTATACCGAAGAAAGTTCAAAAATCTGACAAAAAATGCATCAAAATCGAATGTTAAGAATCGGAAGATAGGCTCTTACGATACGTCCC
>DAIDLB010000202.1 GCA_027449725.1 Chlamydiota bacterium | reverse complement strand
ACAATTGAAAAAAAGCCCCTACTCTCTGGCCGAGATTTTGGTCCGCAACCATTTTCAAGATCTGCTCCATAAACGATTTAAAACGATTGAAAAAAAGCTCGGCGTCTCGCCGGCGGACCTGAGCCTGGCCCTCAACCGGATCTCGAAACTGCGGATGCGCCCTGCCGAAGCGTTTGCCCGGGATCTGCCAGCACAGTGGACCTACGATCTGGCGATTCAGGAAAGAGAAGAAGGATGGGTTGTACAGGCGGGAGAAGATGAACTGCCTCCTTTCCGCATCTCAGAGGAATATGTAGGGCTTCAAAAGGGGTGCAATAAAGAGGAACAGGAGACGCTGAAGAGCTGGCATGTCAGCGCGCGGTGGCTCATCCGCTCGATCCGCCGCCGGAAGGCAATGCTTCTCACCATCGGCAGGCTCCTGCTTAAAAAACAGGCCCTCTATTTTGAAACAGGAAAAAGGCTCAATCCGATCAGCATCAAAGAACTCGCCGATTCTCTCCAAGTCCATCCGGCAACCGCGTGGAGAGCCGTAGCCAATAAAACGCTTTGGACGCCCCACGGCATGGTTCCTCTCCGCAATTTCTTTTCCGAAGCAGCGAGTCGCGATCCCATCAAAGATCTCCTCTGCCGGTTGGTCAAACAGGAAGACAAAGCGGCCCCCTACACGGACGAATCTCTCTCTTCCCTGCTTCAGGAAAACGGCCTCCCCTGCGCCAGGCGAACCGTTTCCAAATACCGCAAGTTGCTGAAAATCGGCTCCGCAACGCAGCGCAAACTCATGAGTTGAATGCCGGATCGATCATGTTCCCCCTTGAGAGCCTCTCCAGAATGCCGACGGGCGATTGGTCGGGATAGAGCATTGCCTGATTCGGGACGAGAAAGACCTGTTCAAGGACATGCCACCCGGAGAGCGCCGCGTGAGACACCTGATCGGTAAAGAGAGCCCAGCATGCCCCCGGGGGGAAATCCCAGCAAGTCTTTGGTGTGTTGGTTTGGAACTCAACGTTTTGCTTTAAAAAGCGCTGGAGGCGGAGCATAAACTGATCATAGGGGGAGCGAAGAGCGCCTTTAAATCCGGCGGAAGCGAGAAGCCCCTTCATCTTTCTCTCAAGTCGTTGTCCGAGCGAATAGGTACAGGACTTGGGGAACGGCAGCGTTATTCCGGCGAATTCTTGCGCCAATTCGGCAAAAGATTTGGAAGTGACCCATCGCTTCCCCTCTGTCGGATGGATATTGGTAAAAAAGCGGAGCACCCGCCAGCCGTGGCTCGGCCTTTCGGCGAACGCATCGACCTGCAGCTCTTTGGGAGGCTTTTGAAAAAGAGTTTGGCCTCGCTTCCAGCTGACTGCCTAGGAGGGGAGCACTTGAGAGAGGAACTCGGTTACCTTCGCAGAATAGGTTTCCAAAATTTCTTTTAGCCGGTCGGTTTCTTTCTCTTTTTGACTCTGCAAAAATGCAATCTCTTCGCTCGCAATCGCAAACGGCGTCTTTAGAAAAAAGAGGATGTTCCCTTTTTCCAACTCGCGGCAAAAAAAGAGTTCCTTTTCTTTCGACGCGGAGTCTTCCGGCTTTACATTAATGAGCTGTGTCATGGATCTCCTTCCAATAGGCGGTTTTAATCAGTTTCCATCGCAGGTCTCTGCCAGGCTCAAAAGGCCCCCGCCCGGCCAGCCGCTCGATTTCACGATCAGTCATCCGAAACAGTACGGGGCGCACCATCGCAGGATCTTTTAAAAAAGGCAAGAGCCTCCTCGCCGCCCGCTCGAGGCGCATTTTAGCCCTTAGCAAACGAACGCTCCAGGCCGAGCAAAAGAGGAAGGC
>DAIDLB010000201.1 GCA_027449725.1 Chlamydiota bacterium | reverse complement strand
GTGGCAGTAGCTGATCGAGAGATGCTCTTTCGCGGCAAAGAGGAGTTGCAAAAGAAGGTTCCGGTCGACATCGGAGGGATCGGACGCCGCCGTCTTCCAATCGAACGAGCCAAGGGTCCGTTTTCTGGGAAACGAGCCGCTTTCCATCCCCAATAAAAAAATCGCCTGAGCCGGACGGATGGAGCCGGGCTGCAACGACGAGAACTGGACTGCCTGCCAGAGGTTGGCCTGAATGGAGAGGGCCGCGCTTTGACAGAGATCGTCAAAGAGGGAGCGGAGGAGCTGCCAGGAAAAGAGCGTTTCGGGAAAGGTTTTTGCCGCCAGATCGATCTTTCGGAGGAAGGTGGAAAAAAGCTCCCGTTCTTTTTCCTCTGGCAAAAAGAGCTCTTCGGCCATTGCAGCAAGTTTTTCGCTCCACTCGCCCAAATTGCGCCGGCCTTGAACTGTTTCGGAAAGAGCGCGGAGACGCTCGAGGAGCTGCAACAGGCGATCGAGCCGCTCCGCTTCGCCCAGGTGGAGATTGCGGATCTCTTCGTCAGGAACAAGAACGGCGAGACCGAAGAGAATCCGCTTCAGGCCGTCCTTCCAGTTACCCTGTTTGCCCTCCCAGCCGCCGCGCACTCTCGCATCGCGCATCCATCCCCGAAACACCTCCAAATCTTCGGCGTCAAGCTTCTGCCTGTCCCGAAAGGAGCGGTTTTCAAACAGCTCGAAGACCGCGTCCGCGTCCCATCTGCCGTTGGCCAGATCAAAAAAGAGGGACAGCCCTTGCAAAAAGGCGTTCGAAGTAAAGCCATCGATCGGCGCGATGCGATAGGGCATCTCGCCCTCGAAGACAAACTGGATGAGCGGCGCATACGTTTTGATATCGGGGGCAAGGACGAGGATGTCCGCCGGATCGCATCCCGTCTCCTTAAAATAACCGGCGAGGCGCTCTTTCAAAATCTCGACTTCGCGGAGCTTCGACGAGCCCGCGGCGATCAATTCCAAAGAGCTATCTTCAATACAAGGGTCAGTTTCCAGCCTCAGCTCAAGAAGATCTTGCTGCAATCGGTGCAAACGAGTCTCCTTCGGCTCGAACTCATAGGCTTCGACGCTCTCCAACTCGTCCAGGAGGCGGATCGTTTTCCTGCCCACCCTTCCCCAGTTAGCCAAAAGATGGGACTCATTTAAATACTCCGCATCGGGGTCTTCCCTGCAAAGAGCTCTCTTCTCGCTGTCGGAGCAAAGGTCTTCCCAATAGAGGCTGCAAGGAGAAAAGTGGTAGATCGATGCCTTTTGACGGATAAAAAACGCCCACGCCTTTTTAGGCATCTCGTCGATGCCGAAAAGATGTGCCTCAAGGGCAAGCGAGGCCGTCTCGATCGCCTGATCCGGAAAGCGCCACTTTTCGCTTAAGCGCCGGACCAGCTCCTGCTGCCACGGAATGTCCGACGCAAGTCCGTAAAAACCGGCCTCCGACAGCCCGCGGGAGAGGGTGCGGGCCAGCTTCGTCCTCCGCTCGGGCTTATCTCCAATCCATTCGGAAAGAGGAGCCGGGGCCCCCTCTTCGAGCAGTTCAGCCACCGCAAGCCGCAGCTCAAACTCTCCCGGAATCTTGGGCGAAAGGCGCATCAGAGCGTCCCGCCAAGTAAATAGTTCAATCCCAATGAGGGCGCCGCCCCCCATCCGTTTGGCCAAAGAAGCCATGAGCCACTGCTGGTTGAGGAGGCTGGGGAGCAAAACCGCCCTTTTCCGAAAAGGGTCTGCCCCGGCGAGATTTTCCGCTAAAAAATCTACCAGACGGTCGATGCTATGGCTTAGATAGAGCATGGGTCTATATTGCCAGAATTAAGGAATTGAGGGGTATTCCCGGTTAAGGTTTAAGATTCTTGTTCCGCATCGAAATGATGTAAAGCCGTTTTACCAGGACGGACCCCGTATAAAGGATTTTTTTGCAGACGCAAAAATGGATTC
>DAIDLB010000200.1 GCA_027449725.1 Chlamydiota bacterium | reverse complement strand
CTCCGACGACCTCCTCCCCTTTGAAATGCTCGGCAATGAAACGCTCGATGTCGCCCAAAAACTCCTGGCTGATCTGCTCGATCAGTTTTTTGCGGCGAGGAAACACCCCGTCGCCAAGTTCCGAGAGACGCTTGAAGAACTTCGTCTTATAGCGGATCCGCATCTCGGTCTTGATGATCTCTTTTCGGAGCGCGCTCAAGCGGCTTGCCAGCGTATTGAGAAGGTTCAGCTCGCCCTGCGCCGCTCCGTACTTTTCCGACTTGCGGGCAATCGTCCTGACGCCCTGGGGCAGCTCGACAACGGCTGCCGCCCCGACAAGAGCGTCGAGGTTTTGCACATCCTGCTCGATCGCTTTGATCGCCAGGTCGATCTGTTCCATCGCAAAAGCGCTCTGCTCTTCAAGAATTTCCTTTAACCGCCGCGCCTCCACCGTCAGCTCGACATACTCGTTCCAAAGCTGGGAGCGGATTGCCGGGTTGAGGTTTTGCTTAAAGAACTGGAGGAGATGGCGGCGCGCCTCCCAAAATTCTCGGAAACGGGGCGTTCCCTCTTGGGAAATCGAACTGCGCATGAACTGCAGCCCGAAAGAGATTTTCTCTTCCGGAGTGGGCAGTGCTTCGAGTTCCTGGGTAAATTTTTGAAAAACCTCGCTCATCGGCTCCGATTTGGGCGATTCAGGAAGAGAGGCTTCTGGGGAAGGGGCTTCAGAGGATGTCATCGTACTCCGCGGATGAAAAAATGAAAAACACTTGCAGAAGTGTAAAGGAGATCCGTTTTTTTTGAAAGCAGTTTTCCCTTTGGGGGGGAAGAAAAAAAATTATTTACTTTTTGCTCCATTTCCACAAAGATGGGTTGATCGAGGTACAAATCCATGCTCAGAAATACAGTTTTCTTCCTTGCGGCAGCAAGTCCGCTCTTGGCCGGATTCGATTGCTACAGATCCCCTCTCGCCCCGGCAAGGCCCTGCCCCTATCCCGAAAAAGACGAAAAAGGCGCGCCGAAAATCAAAGCTTCGGCCCTGGTTTGGCAATCAAAAATGGAGGGGCTTGAATTCGCCTCCAAGTCGCTCATCCCGGCCGACCCTGCATCCACAGTGCAGTCGTTTCGGGAAAAACTTTTCGTACCCGATTTCGCCTGGAACCCCGGCTTCAAGCTCGCCGCAGGCGCCAACCTTCCTTATGACGGTTGGGACACGCTGGCGCGCTACACCTATTACCACGGCGATCTCACAGACCTGAAAAAAACATTCGACTCCCAAATCGGGCCGACCGGCCTCGGCATCGTACCGCTTTGGCACTACCCCTTTATTGAGATTTCCACGTCGGTCATCTCGCCGCCGCTCCGCTTCCGAAACGCCGCGGGGAATTGGAAGCTCAACTTCAACTCGATGGATTTCGAATTCGGCCGCGAATTTTTTGCCCTTCCCTCGCTCCCCGTGCGGATGCACCTTGGGGCAAAAGCGGCCTGGACCACCCAGCTCTACAGCGCAAGCTATTCGGGCGGAACCCAATTTACCGGGATCCTCGCCGCCCCGGCCGACGTCTCCCTTGTCTATTTGGAGAGCAAGATGGTCTCAGCGAGCCATGCGTGGGGCCTGGGGCCGAGAGCCGGCGTCGACTCAAAGTGGAACATGGGCTGGGGCCTTTCCCTCATCGCCGACGCGGCGCTCTCGCTCCTCTACACCTATACCAAGGTGACGACAAAATTCGACGACCTGCTCCAAAACCTGACCGCCGGCGGACTGCTCGGCCCCCATATGCAGATGAAAGAAAAGGTCAAAGAGGTCATTCCCGCGCTGGAAGCGAGTTTGGGATTTGACTGGGGGCGCTGTTTTTGCTGTACAGGACGGCCTATTTATTTCGGGGCGACCGTAGCTTATGAAGTGCAATACTGGTGGTCGCAGAACCATATGAGAAGAAACTATCCTTACAAAGCCCCCGCGAATCTATGGGACTCTAGGGGCGCCCTGCAAATGCAAGGGCTGACTGCCACGCTGCGATGGGATTATTAAGGGGTGTAGACATGCGAACCAAAAACAGAATTCTGACAACCCTAGTTCTGCTCGGCGGAGCCGCCCGGTTGGGAGCTGGCGAATGCTGCCCTCCCGCAGCATCCATCGCGCCAAATTGCGCCTGCTTCGAAACCAGCGACTTTGGCACCTTGTACAGCGCCTGGCCGAACCTCTGCTCGCCCTGCCCCCCTGTCGGCTGGGGCGGCACTTTCGATGTAAGCTTCCTCTACTGGCAAGCCCAGGAAGACGGCCTCGAGTTTGCGGTCAAAAACAACCCGACGTTCACACCCGCCTCAACGCTCTACGCCAACATGAACGGAGAGTTCGTCGGCCTCGACTTCCATTGGGAGCCGGCGCTCAAAGTAAATGCGAACCTCATTTTCCCGAACGGCTGGGATTTGGACGCGCGCTGGACGACTTTTTACAGCCGCTCGAAGCACATGACGTCGAACACATCGCCCAACGCCCTTACGACAAGCGGCTTTTATCCACTCTGGGTGCTGCCCGATTCCTATTCGGCGACGCCCGGCATCTATGGGCAAGCCCGCGGCCTATGGAACCTCCATCTCAATACGATCGATCTTGAACTCGGCGCGAATACATTCCTCTCGCCTCGCTTGAGCCTCCGCTTTCACGGCGGCCTGAAAGCGATTTCGATCGAACAGAAGTACCGCGTCAAGTATTTCAATGGGATCACCGCCGGAGGCGTAGAAATGCTCCCCTCGCGCGCGGCGATGTCGAACGATTGCAGAGGCATCGGCCCGCGCATCGGCTTCAACTCAAAGTGGTTCGTTCGAGGCAGCTGGTCGATTGCAGCCGATCTCGCCGGATCATTGACCCTCAACCGCTTTAAGATGAAGCGAAGCGATTCCGACCGCGCCGTCGACACCGGAGGTTCTCCTGTTTTTCTCGAAAGCTCGAATTTCAGAGAGACGTTTTACGCCTTCCGCCCCAACCTCGAGACACTCCTCGGCTTTGCATGGGACACCTGCTACGGGTGCAACGGCCTTTATACATTCGGCTTCCAGGCCGCCTACGAGCTGCAATACTACTGGGAGCAAAACATGCTGCCGGTGCTCGTTTCAACGCCGCTCTCCTTTCTCGATTTCGTCTCGCGCGGCGACCTCCACTGCCACGGCTTGACAGCAACACTACGATTTGGGTTCTAACATGAAAGCACTCCTCCTCCCCCTTCTGGCCACAGCGCCCCTTGCGGCAGAGAACCTCTGCCCTCCGCCTCCCCCTTGCGCCTTCCTCCCTGCAAACCGCCCCTGCGTCAAAGACATTTGCGCCCTCGACCAGTCAGACGCCTACATCCAGCTCTCCCTCCTCTACTGGCTGGCGACCGAAAGAGGGCTCGAATATTGCATTAAAAACACCCAATCGCAATTCAATGCGAACATGACATTCTATAAGCCGACCTTTGAATGGCAGCCGGCGTTCCGGCTCGTTCTCGGCACCTATCTGCCGCAAGATAACTGGAGCCTCGATCTCACCTACTCCTTCTATCTGCAGCACCTCTACAGCGCAGCGAAAGACGCCTTTACAGGCGAGTTTGGAAACGGCCTCCTCTCCGTATGGACTGCCCCGGGCGCCTTTACCAACTCGACGAACCTCTATGCGCGCTGGCAAAGAGCGGATACCGAATGGCAGCTCCACGCGAACTTCTTCGACCTCATGCTGCGCAACAACCTCTGCAATGGGAGAGCGCTATCCTTCCAGCCTGCCTGCGGACTCAAGATGGCGATCCTGCAGCAGCGCTATGAAGTGCGCTACCGGTTCGGCAACACCGTCGACACCGACGGCATCGCAGAAACACTCATCAGCTCGTCGATCAACCTAAAAAACCGCTCCTTCAACCTCGGCCCCGCAGCCGCCCTCGGCACGCACTGGAGCTTCAACGGACACTGGAGCCTCAACGGAAGCGTTGGCGGAGCCATCCTCGCCTCGCAATTCGACGTCGGCCGCAACGAATTCGACGTCTCCTCCACCGCCTCAACCCAAATCGGCACCTACCGCTTCAACAACAACTTCTGGACATGGCGCCCTCAAGTTTCCATCCTCCTCGGAGCCGAGTGGAGCGACTGCGTCTGCTCCCCAAGAAAAGTGATCCACTACGGCCTAAAAGCCTCCTACGAAATGCAAGTCTGGTGGAAGCAAAACATGATGCTCCGCCACATCGACGCGCCGATCCCGCAAAGCCACACCCTCGCCCCCGTCCAAGGCGACCTGACTTTCCAAGGACTCACAGTCGATCTCTTCTTCGACTTCTAATGGGGACTACGTCTCCCCTGAAAACGAAGTTTTCAGCCCTACCAAAGGGCAAGCCCTGCTATGTGAATTCGTCAAGCCATAATCGCTTCTCCAGTGGTTTTGGCTTTTTCTTTCCTCCCCGAGTCCGTGATTTGTAAGTAAGCGTCTAATCTAGACAGGTTGACATGACAGGAGAAAAGGTCCTATGGCGCAGCCATCCTAGCGGCCAGCCATTGGTCGGGCAAAAGTTCTTCAAGCTTTGAGACCGGATGGCTCATCAGTCGGCTAAATACGTCTTCGAGATATGTATACGGGTTGATTCCAAGATTTCGGCATGTCTGAACAAACGATAACAGGATTGCACCTGCTTCTCCGCCGTCTTCGCTGCCAAAGAACAGCCAGTTTTTCCGTCCGATAGCCAGGGGCC